>NZ_JBFOCW010000068.1:0-63777 GCF_040908005.1 Aeromonas sp. s1(2024)
AGGCTCCCTTTTTTCATGGGCGGGCAGGTACTCTGCGGCTAGAACCAGAAGCCGATGATGAAGGAGCCCGCCAGGGTCAGCATGACGTTGGCCACCGCATAGGTGCCGGCGTAGCCGAGCGCCGGGATGGAGCTGTTGGCCGCCTCGTTCACCACGTCCATGGCCGGGGCGCAGGTACGGGCCCCGGTGATGGCGCCGAGCAGCAGGGCCGGGTTCATTTTCAGCACCCAGACACCGAACAGGTAGCCTACCAGCACCGGCAAGGTGGTCACCAGCATGCCGGAGAAGAGCACCACCATCCCCACTTCGCTCAGGTGATCGAGGATGCCGCCCCCGGCCTTGAGGCCGGTACTCACCATGAAGACGGCGAGTCCGAGATCCTTGGCAAGGCGCAGGGCGCCTGGTGGCACATAGCCCACCGTGGGGTGGTTGGCACGCAGGTAGCCCATCAGGATCCCCGCCAGCAGCAGACCGACGGCATTGCCGAGGCCGAACTCTATCTGGCCGAACACCAGGGAGACGGAGCCGATGAGCAGGCCCAGCACGAAGAAGGTGGCGAAAGCCACCAGATCCGTGGTCTGGCTGTGGATGCTGATGAAGCCTATCTTGTTGGCCAGCAGCTTGACCCGCTGCTTCTCGCCGCTGATCTGCAGCACGTCGCCCTTTTGCAGCATGATGTTGCGATCGAACGGCATCTCTATCTGGGAGCGCACCACCCGGTTGAGGAAGCATCCCTTCTCGGTGAGGTTGAGCTCCACCAGATGGCGACCCACCACGGCATCATTCTTCACCACGATCTCTTCGGTGACGATCTGCAGGTCAAGGAGGTTGCGATCGAACACCTCCTTGCCGTTGCGGTAGTTGACGTCGAGCTTCTCGTGGCTCTCGGGGTAGCCCACCAGGGCGATCTCGTCCCCTTCCTGAATGACGGCGTCACCATCGGGGCTGGCCAGAATGCCGTTGCGGCGAATGCGCTCCACATAGCAGCCTGTGTGGGGATAGATGCCGGTTTCGCGCAGGGTACGACCGCCGATCCAGGCGGCGAGCTCCGGGCCGACCCGATAGGCGCGGATGATGGGCAGATAGGTCTTGCGGCTCTCGCTGTCGGAGAGCCCCCGCTCGCGGGCGATCTTCTGGGCCTCGGTGTTGAGATCCAGCCTAGCCAGGGAAGGAAGGTAGCGCACCACCAGCATCAGGCCCACCAGGCCCACCAAGTAGGTCAGGGCGTAGCCTATCCCCATGTTGTCGAGCACCGACTGCATGTCGGTCTGGTGGGGCAGGTTGAGCAATCCGCTTCGCAGGGCGTCCTGGGCCCCCACCAGGGCCGGCGTGGAGGTGAGGGAACCTGCCAGAATGCCGGCGGCCATGCCGGGCCCCAGATTGAAGAACTTGGCGAGCCCCACGGTCAGCAGCAGGGCCGACAGCAGGATCACCAGGGTCAGGGTGATGTAGTGGATGCCGTCGCGAAGGAAGACGCTGAAAAAGTGCGGCCCCGCTTCAATCCCCACGCAGAAGATGAACAGCATGAAGCCGACGTTTTCAGTGGAGGTGGAAAACTGGAATCCCATCTGGCCAAACAGCAGGGCGGTGAAGAGCACGCCTATGGTGTTGCCTATCTGGAAGTTGCCGATGCGTACCTTGCCCAGCAGCAGCCCGAAGGCCAGTACCACGAACAGCAGCAGGGAGTCGCTTTGATGTAGCAATGTCACGAAATCTATGGTCATGCCCGGAAAAACCGAGGAAAAAAGTGGGGCCGATATTGTGCCGGATCCTGTATCAAGAAAGAAGCGCCAAAGCGGATTAACAGCCAGTTAAGTGCTGGTCTCTTCGGTGAAGATAGGGATGCGAGGGGGGGCTGGGGAAAACACCTCTATTTTACGCTGCAAGGCCCGCTGTCAATGAGTGAAATATGCTGTCGAGCCGGGAGGGGATGACACTCCTGTGGACAATTTATTACCTGCTGCATGGGGAGCAAACGGGCACGTTTTTCAGCATTTTCCACTGAGGAAATTGAAGGGTTACAAAAGAGACTTATGACTCATCCGGCGAGGGCTGACCCGCAGGATGCGGCATAGCGAAAAAAAATCACCCACAGGCAGCACCGCGAGTCAATTCATCCCATTTAGGGGGGAAGGGAAAAACAGCAGAAAATGGGGAAGAGGGGAGGCGGCCAGCGCAAACCGGGGACAATGGCTGCCAACCCAGATGAACCGTGGCTTTGGTCAAGTTACCCACAGAAACTGTGGATAACCCTGTTCATGAAACTTGGCGATCAGGCTGAAAGCCGCGCCAATACTGGGCTGCAAGGACTGTTCAAAAAATACCTGCAATTAATTGTTTCTATAAAAATCAAATAGTTATGCGCAGCAGAACAAAACGCTGCTGGTCAGTATCGGGAGATCAAAAAGGAGTCAGGCCGCAGGGAAGGGCTTGTGCATTAAAATTGGAAGAGGAAAGCACTAAAGTGGATAACTTGCACCGAGATGGTGAGGAATTGGCTCCCCCGACTGGACTTGAACCAGTGACATACGGATTAACAGTCCGCCGTTCTACCGACTGAACTACGGGGGAACATCAGGCAAGGAGGTGCATCATACAGAGGTCGTATTTCGGGGTCAATAGCCATCAGGGAGGGTGAGCGGATACCCAGCTCCTTCAACTCGGGGTACACTGCACCCTTGCCGTTTTTTGCCGGGAGTCGTCATGAGCAAGTTATTCCAGTTGGCCAGCCAGTTTCAACCCGCCGGGGATCAGCCGAGGGCCATCGCCCAGCTGCTCGATGGCATCGAGTCGGGACTGGCCCACCAGACCCTGCTCGGGGTGACCGGTTCGGGCAAGACCTTTACCATGGCCAACGTCATCGCGACCCTCAATCGCCCCACCATGATCCTGGCGCCCAACAAGACCCTGGCGGCCCAGCTCTATGGGGAGATGAAGGAGTTCTTCCCCGACAACGCGGTGGAGTATTTCGTCTCTTATTACGATTACTACCAGCCCGAAGCCTATGTGCCGACCACGGACACCTTCATCGAGAAGGATGCCTCCATCAACGATCACATCGAGCAGATGCGGCTGTCAGCCACCAAGGCGCTGCTGGAGCGGCGCGACGTGGTGATCGTCGCCTCGGTGTCGGCCATCTATGGTCTGGGGGATCCCCAGGCCTACCTCAGCATGATGCTGCACCTCAAAGTGGGAGACGTGATCAATCAGCGGGATATCCTGCGCCGCCTCGCCGAACTGCAGTACACCCGCAACGACATGGCCTTCCAGCGCGGCACCTTCCGGGTGCGGGGGGAGGTGATCGACATCTACCCCGCCGAATCGGACAAGCTGGCCCTGCGGGTGGAGCTGTTTGATGAAGAGGTAGAACGCCTCTCCCTGTTCGATCCCCTGACCGGTGCCATCGAGCAGACGGTGGTGCGCTACACCATCTACCCCAAGACCCACTACGCCACCCCGCGGGAAACCATTCTGGGTGCCATCGAGCACATCAAGGAGGAACTCAAGGGGCGGCGCGAGCAGCTGATGAGCCTCAACAAGCTGGTGGAGGAGCAGCGCATCAGCCAGCGCACCCAGTTCGACATGGAGATGATGCAGGAGCTGGGTTACTGCTCCGGTATCGAGAACTACAGCCGCTACCTCTCCGGTCGCGCGCCGGGTGAGCCGCCGCCCACCCTGTTTGACTACCTGCCGGGGGACGGCCTGCTCATCATCGACGAATCCCACGTCACGGTGCCGCAGATCGGCGCCATGTTCAAAGGGGACAGATCCCGCAAGGAGACCCTGGTGGAGTACGGCTTCCGGCTTCCCTCGGCGCTGGACAACCGGCCCCTCAAGTTCGACGAGTTCGAGGCGCTGATGCCCCAGACGGTGTTCGTCTCGGCGACCCCGGGCCCCTACGAGCTGGAAAAGTCCGGCGGTGACGTGGTGCAGCAGGTGGTGCGTCCCACCGGCCTGCTCGATCCCGAGGTGGAAGTGCGGCCGGTCAGCACCCAGGTGGACGATCTGCTCTCCGAGATCCGCAAGCGGGTCGCCGTGGAGGAGCGGGTGCTGGTCACGACACTGACCAAGCGGATGGCGGAGGACTTGACCGAATACCTGGCAGATCACGAGGTACGGGTGCGCTATCTGCACTCGGACATTGATACCGTGGAGCGGGTGGAGATCATCCGCGACCTGCGCCTTGGCAAGTTCGATGTCCTGGTGGGCATCAACCTGCTGCGCGAAGGCCTCGACATGCCGGAAGTCTCCCTGGTGGCCATTCTGGATGCGGATAAAGAGGGCTTCCTGCGCTCCACCCGCTCCCTCATTCAGACCATCGGCCGGGCGGCACGTAACCTCAACGGCAAGGTGATCCTTTACGGCGATACCATCACCAACTCCATGAAGGTCGCGATTGAAGAGACCGAGCGGCGCCGCGCCCTGCAACACGCCCACAACCTGGAACACGGCATCGTGCCGAAGGGGCTCAACAAGGCCATCGGCGATGTGATGGACATGGGGGGCAGCCGCACGGCGGGCAAGGCCGGCAAGGGGAGTCGCAAGGCTGCCGAACCGCAAGGGGAGTACCATGCCCGCTCTGCCAGCGAGATCAGCAAGGAGATCAAGCGGATGGAAGAGCAAATGTTCCAGCATGCGCGGGATCTGGAGTTCGAACAGGCGGCGGCGCTGCGGGATCAGATCCAGCGGCTGCGCGGCGAGCTGATCGAGTCATGAGCGCCAGACGCTGGCTCATCTGGCGGCGTTTGCGCCGCCTCTATCAGGGCTTTCGCCACCCAGGCACACCCTGGTGGGCGAAGGGGCTGGTGATCCTTATCCTGCTCTATGGCATCAGCCCGGTGGACGTTGTCCCCGATGTGGTGCCTCTCCTTGGCTGGCTCGACGACGCGACCCTGTTGCTGCTCCTCTTGTGGGGCTGGGAGAAATGCCTGCCCGGCGAGGTGCTGGCCGCTCTGGACAAGGCCGAGTGAGCAGAAGCCTACGTTCAGGGAAAGGGGAAAAGAAGGGGGGACTGAATGACTCCCTTCATGGGATTCGAAAAAGGGGACCATGGGGAGATTGTGAGCCAGGTCTCATTGGCGTAGACTCCACGCCGTTCACTTCATGGGTACCAAAAAATGGATCTGATCCTCTTTGCCATCGACTTTATTCTGCACGTTGACGTGCATCTGAAAGAGCTGTTCGAGAACTATGGCGTCTGGGTATACGCCATCCTGTTTCTCATCATCTTCTGTGAAACCGGGCTGGTGGTGACTCCCTTCCTGCCGGGGGACTCCCTGTTGTTTGCTGCAGGTGCCCTCACCGTGGGCAGCGTGTTGGACGTGCACACCCTAGCCGCCGTGCTGATCATCGCCGCGGTGCTCGGCAACGTGGTGAACTACACCATAGGCCACTTCTTCGGTGAGCAGCTGTTTCGCAACCCCGATTCCAAAATCTTTCGCCGGGACTATCTGGTCAAGACCCATGCCTTCTATGCCAAGCATGGCGGCAAGACCATCATCATCACCCGCTTCCTGCCCATAGTGCGCACCTTCGCCCCCTTCGTGGCGGGCATGGGGGCCATGACCTATCCCCGCTTCCTGGCGTTCAACCTGGTGGGGGGGCTCTTGTGGGTGCTCTCCTTCGTCTATGCCGGCCACTTCTTTGGCAATCTGCCGGTAGTGCGCCACAACTTTACCCTGCTCATCTTCGGCATCATCGCGGTCTCCTTGTTGCCCATGGTGATCGGCATGGTGAAGGCCAGGAGAAGTGCCAGCAAGGCTACCTCCGAAGGCGCGTGACATCGCCGTGCACGACATGAAAGAAGGGAGCCGATGGCTCCCTTCTTGTTGGTAGGCCGAGTGGCAGGTCGCTGCTGCGCCCTTTGACCCGCTTGTGGCCTGTTACGATGATGCACACCCGCAGGCAGCCACTTCATTGGCAGAACAGGGAGAAGGAGATCCGGCCCTCTGGGCATGGGGTCGTGAGGCGATAAAGAGGAAATAAAAAGGGAGCCATGGGCTCCCTTCTTAGGGTCGAGTGACGAACTAGTTGCAGCAGCGCCCTTTTATCAGGTTGCCAGCAGCCACGATGACGAACACCAGCAGATAGGCGGCAAAGATGACCACGAGCCACTGCGGCATGGAGAAACCGAGGAACTGCCAGCTGATCTCGCTGCAGTCGCCGTCCGGGTAGAACATCCAGGGAACCCACTTATCCAGTGGTGCCCAGGCAGGGAAGTCAACAAATCCCTCGCATACGTTGAAGGGGGAGGGGTTCATCTGGTAATCCACATGCTTGAGCGCCAGTTTCAGGCCCCAGAAGGCGCTGTAACCCCACAGGAGCATGGCACTCCAGCGCAGGTACCAGCGCTCTGGCGCGACCATGCCGAGGAGGCCGGCCGTGAGTACGCCGAGGAGGGCGATACGTTCATAAATGCACATCACGCAAGGGTGCAAACCCAACACGTGCTGGAAGAAGAGGGCGCAGAGTTCCAGCGCGAAAGCGGAGGCTGCCAGCAATCCCCAGGCCAGACGATGACTGGCAATGCGGCGAAGATACTCGATCATCTGATTGATCTCTCATAGAAAAATAGTGGCTGAATTAGAGCAGAGCCCCATCTGAAAAGAAAGGGGCCGAACAGCCCCTTTCATGATCAGTGTGTGGACGGGGTGGGCAGTGGCAGTGCCCCATGATCCAGCAACCATCCTGCCTGATAGAACCATTCGGTTGCAGGACCGAGGAGCAGTTCCACGGAGAAAAAGCCGACAAGCCCCAGCACCAGGGTATAGGGCAGCGCCATCCAGACCATGCGGCCATAAGAGAGGCGCAGCAGGGGAGCGAGGGCCGAGGTGAGCATGAACAGGAATGCGGCCTGGCCATTGGGGGTGGCGACCGACGGCAGGTTGGTGCCGGTGTTGATGGCCACGGCCAGCAGATCAAAATGCTCGCGGCTGATGGCGCCGTTGATCAGGGCGGTCTTCACCTCGTTGATGTAGACGGTGCCGACGAAGACGTTGTCACTGACCATGGAGAGCAGACCGTTTGCCAGGTAGAAGAGGGCAAGCTGATCCTCCGGCTTGGCCGCCAGTACCCACTGGATCACCGGCTTGAACAGCTGTTGATCGATGATGACCGCCACCACGCTGAAAAAGACGGTGAGCAGGGCGGTGAACGGCAAAGCCTCCTGGAATGCCTTGCCAAGCGCGTGTTCTTCAGTCACGCCGGTGAACGCCGTCGCGAGCACGATGACCGTCAGGCCGATCAGCCCAACTGCAGCCAGATGGAGGGCAAGACCCGTGATAAGCCAGGTGGCAATCAGCGCCTGGACGATCAGCTTGGCCTTGTCCTGCGGGGTACGTTGTGCGTCTTCGTCTCGCTCGTAGGATTCCATGATGTGACGCACGGGCTCGGGCAAGCGGGCGCCATAACCGAACCAGCGGAATTTTTCGACCAGGATGCAGGTCAGCAGGCCACAGATGAAGACCGGGATGGTGACTGGCGCCATGCGAATGGCAAATTCACCGAAGTGCCACCCCGCCTGTTCACCGATGATGAGGTTCTGGGGTTCGCCGACCAGGGTGCAGACGCCCCCCAGGGCGGTACCGATGGCGGCGTGCATCATCAGGCTGCGCAGGAAGGCACGAAATTCGTTCAGATGCTGGCGGGAGAGCTCGTCAATCTCTTCGTCATCATGATGCAGATTGCCGGACTCATCCCGGGAGGCCACCTTGTGGTAGATAGCGTAGAAGCCGGTTGCGACGCTGATGACCACGGCGATCACGGTCAGGGCATCAAGGAACGCGGAGAGGAATGCAGACACCAGGCAGAAGGCGAGAGAAAGCAACGTTTTGGAGTGGATGCGCACCAGCATCTTGGTAAAGACGTAGAGCAGCAACTGCTTCATGAAGTAGATGCCGGCCACCATGAAGACCAGCAGCAGAAGCACTTCGATATTGGCCACCAGCTCATGTTTTATCTGGTTGGCGGAGGTCATGCCGATGAGCACGGCTTCGATGGCCAGGAGTCCGCCCGGTTGCAGCGGATAGCACTTGAGGGCCATGGCCAGGGTGAAAATAAACTCGACAACCAGCAGCCAGCCGGCCAGGAAGGGATCAACGTAGAAAATGATCGGGTTGATCAGCAGGAATAGAACGATGGCAATTTTGTACCATCGCGGAGCATTGCCCAAAAAGTTCTTTGTAAACGCGCGCCCTAGGCTGATTGGCATAATGATGGTTCTCTGTTCTGTTGTTGATATCTGCGTCTATGCAGTCGAGCCCGACCCGAGCCGAACATCCGGATATTCACCTGTATCAGATTGATTGCACATGATTTTAATCAAGGGAGCGATAACTATAAATAAGGTCGCTGAACTTGCCCAGCGAGCAAACGCTTATATTCCCATCATTTGGTGTTGGTTGACTCCTCACTTGTCGCCGCATACATATTTTTAACAAAAAGATCGGGGTAATGTGAGCAGAGGACCGACCTTCTGCTTGCCAGCATGACCGGCTTTGCTATTATTCGGGGGCCTTTTTACGCACTACAACAGAGTCATTACATGGTCATTAAAGCGCAAAGCCCTGCCGGGTTTGCCGAGGAATACATCATCGAGTCCATCTGGAACAATCGCTTTCCTCCTGGATCCATTCTACCGGCGGAGCGCGAGCTGTCCGAATTGATCGGCGTGACTCGCACTACCTTGCGTGAAGTGTTGCAGCGCCTTGCCCGTGATGGCTGGCTCACCATCCAGCATGGCAAACCGACCAAGGTCAACAATTTCTGGGAAACCTCCGGTCTCAACATTCTGGAGACACTGGCACGTCTCGATCAGGACAAGGTGCCGGATCTGGTGGCACAGCTGCTCTCCGCCCGGACCAACATCTGCACCATCTTCATCCGTGGCGCCATTCGCAACAACCCGGAACAGGCCGCCGAGATCTTGCGGGGTGCCGATGATGTGGAGAACACGGCCGAGGCCTATGCGGACTTCGACTACCGTTTGCATCACCAGCTTTCATTTGCCTCGGGCAACCCCATCTATGCCTTGATTCTCAACGGTTTCAAGGGCTTATATAGCCGGGTTGGCCGCTACTACTTCTCGGACAAACAGGCGCGGGAAACCGCAGATGCCTACTACAAGACGCTGCGCAAGCTGGCCGAAACTAAGGATCACGAAGCCGTGTTCATGACGGTACGCCAGTACGGCATCGAGTCTGGCAAGCTTTGGACCCGTCTGCGTCAGGACATGCCAAGCAACCTGTGTGACAACTGATTGCCCTGATCCAAGAAAAACGCGCCTGATGGCGCGTTTTTTTATGCCCGGCACTGACGTCAGGTCATGCTCTTGCGGTCCGGACAACGGCCGATGATATCTGCGGATAGCTCGCCATTGTCCTGCTCCAGCACCACATCGAAGCCCCACAGCTGATGCAGATGCTTGAGCACCTCGTGGCGTGACTCGCCAAGGGGGATGCGGTTGTGGGGAACATAGCGCAGGGTCAGGGAGCGATCGCCTTTCACTGCCACGTTGTAGACCTGAATGTTGGGCTCCAGGTTGCTCAGGTTGTATTGAGCGGACAGGGTGCTACGCACCAGTCGGTAGCCCTCTTCATTGTGAATGGCGGACACCTTGAGGTGGTTCTTCAGATCGTCGTCATCGATGGCAAAGAGCTTCATGTCGCGCATCACCTTGGGACTGAGGAACTGGCTGATGAAGCTTTCGTCCTTGAAGTTCTGCATGGCGAAATGCAATGTCTCGACCCAGTTGGTGCCAGCGTAATCGGGGAACCAGTATCTGTCCTCCTCGGTCGGGTGTTCGCAGATGCGACGCAGGTCCGTGAACATGGCAAAGCCAAGGGCGTAGGGGTTGATCCCCGAGTAATACCGGCTGTTGTAGGGGGGCTGATAGACCACGTTGGTGTGGCTGTGCAGTACCTCCAGCATGAAGCGATCGCTGATTTTTCCCTCGTCATAGAGGTGGTTGAGAATGGTGTAGTGCCAGAAGGTGGCCCAGCCCTCGTTCATCACCTGCGTCTGCTTCTGCGGGTAGAAGTACTGACTGATCTTGCGCACGATACGCACCACCTCGCGCTGCCAGGGCTCGAGCAGGGGGGCATTCTTTTCGATGAAATAGAGGATGTTCTCCTGAGGCTCGGCAGGATAGCGCCTGTCTTCCACCCCGGCAATCTTGTGCTGCTTGGGCAGGGTACGCCACAGCTCATTGACCTGGGTTTGCAGATAATCTTCCCGCGCCTTCTGGCGCCGTTTCTCCTCGGCCAGAGAAATCTTCTGGGGCCGCTTGTAACGATCCACCCCGAAGTTCATCAGGGCATGGCAGGAGTCAAGCAGTTTCTCCACCGCATCGATGCCGTGTTTTTCCTCGCACTCGGTGATGTAGTTCTTGGCAAACAACAGGTAGTCGATGATGGAGGAGGCATCGGTCCAGGCCTTGAACAGATAGTTGTTCTTGAAGAAGGAGTTGTGACCATAGCAGGCGTGGGCCATGACCAGCGCCTGCATCGGCATGGTGTTCTCTTCCATCAGATAGGCGATGCAGGGGTCCGAGTTGATGACGATCTCGTAGGCGAGTCCCATCTGGCCGCGCTTGTAGTTGCGTTCGGTGTGGATAAAGCGCTTGCCGAATGACCAGTGTTGATAACCGATGGGCATGCCGACACTGGAGTAGGCATCCATCATCTGCTCTGCAGTGATCACCTCGATCTGGTTGGGATAGGTGTCGAGCCGATAGAATTTGGCGACCCGGGCTATCTCCTGGTGATAAAGCTCCAGCAGATCGAAGTTCCAGTCAGGACCATCGTCCAGCGGCGCTATCTTTCTTGCGGTTTCTACCATATGTGATCCCTCAAGCCGCTTGCTTCTTGAACAATTCCCGGAACACCGGATAAATGTCCTCGACCTTGCGAATGTGCTCCATGGCGAAGTGGGCGTATTGCTCTGCCACCGCCTCATATTCGTGCCACAGGGTCTGGTGGGCGCGGGTAGTGATCTCGATGTAGGAGTAGTAACGCACCCGCGGCATGATGTCGCGCATCAGGATCTCCCTGCACTGGGGTGAGTCATCGGCCCAGTTGTCACCATCAGAGGCCTGCGCCGCATAGATGTTCCACTGGTTGGCGGGATAACGTTCGTTGATGATGTCGTTCATCATCTTGAGCGCACTGGAGACGATGGTGCCGCCGGTCTCCTGGGAGTAGAAGAACTCGTGCTCGTCCACCTCCTTGGCCTGGGTGTGGTGGCGGATGTAGACCACCTCGACATTCTTGTAAGTCCGGCTCAGGAATAGATAAAGCAGGATATAGAAACGCTTGGCCATCTCCTTGGTAGCCTGATCCATGGAACCGGAGACGTCCATCAGGCAGAACATCACCGCCTGGCTCGAGGGGACGGGCCGTTTGACAAAGTTGTTGAATTTGAGGTCGAAGGTGTCGATAAAGGGGACCGCATCGATCCGTCGTTTCAGCTCCCTGATCTCTTTTTCAAGTTGCGCCATTTCGGCGAAATGGTCGTTGGGCTCGCAAGCCAGCTGGGCCAGGCGCTCCTCCAGTTCACGCAACTGACGTTTCTTGCCTGCCTGCAGCGCCATGCGCCGCGCCAGCGAATTTTGCAGGGAGCGCACCACGTTGATGTTGGCAGGCACCCCGTTGGAGGTGTAGCCGGCCCGATAGGTCTTCATCTCCATCAGCTGGTTGAGCTGGGTCTTTTGCAGCCGCGGCAGCTCCAGATCCTCGAACAGCAAGTCCAGGTACTCGTCCTTGGAGATCTGGAAGACGAAATCATCGACTCCCTCTCCTTGATCCGAAGCCTGGCCCTCGCCACTCCCTTGGCCGCCGCCACCCCCTTTGGGCCGGTCAATCTTGTCACCAGATACGAACTGGTCGTTGCCTGGATGCACCATCTCCCGTTTGCCGCCATGACCCTGATGAAAATGGGGTTCCCCGATGTCCTTGGTCGGGATGCTGATGCTCTCACCCTTGTCCACGTCCTGAATGCTGCGCTTGGAGACAGCATCCGAGACCGCTTGTTTTATCTGCTTCTTGTAGCGGCGGATGAAGCGCTGCCGATTGACAGCGCTTTTGTTTTTGCCGTTGAGCCTGCGGTCGATAAAATGCGCCATAACTCCCCCTTGAACACGGCAGGGTCAGGATGACTTGCGTACCCTGAGATACCACTCGGAGAGCAGCCGCACCTGTTTACGTGTGTAGCCTTTCTCCATCATCCGTTCGACAAAGTTATCGTGCTTCTTCTGCTCCTCAGCCGAGGTTTTGCTGTTGAAGGAGATAACCGGCAGCAGCTCTTCCGTGTTGGAGAACATCTTCTTCTCGATCACGGTGCGCAGCTTCTCGTAACTGGTCCAGTTGGGGTTACGGCCTGCATTGTTGGCCCGGGCACGCAGCACGAAGTTGACGATTTCGTTGCGGAAATCTTTCGGGTTGCTGATCCCGGCAGGTTTTTCAATTTTCTCCAGCTCGCTGTTGAGAGACGCTCTGTCAAACAGCTGGCCGGTTTCTGGGTCACGATACTCCTGATCCTGGATCCAGAAGTCGGCGTAGGTGACGTAGCGATCGAAGATGTTCTGACCGTACTCTGAATACGACTCGAGGTAGGCGGTCTGGATCTCCTTGCCGATGAACTCGACGTAGCGCGGAGTCAGGTAACCCTTGATGAACTCCAGATAGCGATCGTGCAGCTCTTGCGGGAACTGCTCGCGCTCTATCTGCTGCTCCAGCACATAGAAGAGGTGCACCGGGTTGGCTGCCACTTCCGCGTGGTCGAAGTTGAAGACACGGGAGAGGATCTTGAACGCGAAACGGGTGGAAAGGCCGTTCATGCCCTCGTCAACCCCCGCATAATCCCGGTACTCCTGATAGCTTTTCGCTTTGGGATCCGTGTCTTTGAGACTCTCGCCGTCATAGACTCGCATCTTGGAATAGAGGCTGGAGTTTTCCGGCTCCTTGAGCCGCGACAGCACCGAGAACTGGCCCAGCAACTCCAGAGTACCCGGTGCGCATTTGGCCTCGGTCAGCTCGCTGTTGAACAGCAGTTTTTCATAGATCTTCACCTCTTCCGAGACGCGCAGGCAGTAGGGCACCTTGACGATGTAAACACGGTCGAGGAAGGCTTCGTTGTTCTTGTTGTTGCGGAACTGCTGCCACTCGGATTCGTTGGAGTGGGCCAGCAGGATGCCGTCGAAGGGGAGGGCGGAGAGCCCTTCGGTACCGTTGTAGTTCCCCTCTTGCGTCGCCGTCAGCAGCGGGTGCAGCACCTTGATGGGGGCCTTGAACATCTCGACGAACTCCATCATCCCCTGGTTTGCCTTGCATAGCGCACCGGAGTAGGAGTAAGCATCGGCATCATCCTGGGCGAAGTGTTCCAGCATGCGGATATCGACCTTGCCGACCAGGGAGGAGATGTCCTGGTTGTTGTCGTCCCCCGGTTCGGTTTTGGCGATGGCGATCTGATCGAGGATGGAGGGGTTCACCTTCTCCACCTTGAACTTGGTGATGTCGCCGCCAAACTCGTGAAGGCGCTTGGCGACCCAGGGAGACATGATGGGGCGCAGATAACGGCGAGGGATGCCGTACTCCTTCTCGAGGATTTCGCCATCTTCGTCGATGTCAAACAGGCAGAAGGGGTGATCATTCACTGGTGAGCCCTTGATGCGATAGATGGGCACTTTTTGCATCAGGGATTTGAGTTTCTCTGCCAGCGAGGATTTACCGCCGCCAACCGGTCCGAGCAGATAGAGGATCTGTTTCTTCTCTTCCAGACCCTGAGCGGAATGTTTGAGATAGGAGACAATCTGTTCGATGGCTTCTTCCATGCCATAGAAGTCTTTGAAAGCGGGATAACGTGCGACGACGCGGTTGGAAAAGAGACGGCTGAGACGTGGATTGGTCGAGGTGTCGATCATTTCCGGCTCGCCGATGGCGGTCAGCAGACGTTCGGCGGCAGAGGCGTAGCAGGATTTGTCCTGTTTGCACATATCCAGAAACTCCTGGATGCTGTACTCCTCCTCTCTGGCCTTCTCATACCGCTGTTGATAGTGCTCGAAGATGCCCATAACTTAGCCCTCGTTATAGTCGCTTGCCCTGAAAAAGAGTGGATCACTACTTTTGTTCTGTTTACCTCTTAAGCCTAGTCAACAGCCCCCAGTAATCCATCGCCATCATTGGTTTAAGTTTGTGCGGGAGCTTCCCGATCCTCGTGCGGGAAGAAGCAGTAAGTGACATACCTATGTTACTGACTGTTAAATTATTTTTGCCACGACAGTGATGCAAATGTCAAAGACATAAAAAATAAATCTTTGTGTGCCAGAGGGAGAAAATGGTGACGCTCTGTTTTGTCAGGGGGCGGTGCCAGCAAGGGCAAGGGCGGCAGGGAATAGAGGGTAAAAAGACGTGTCGCTTACGTTAACGTAACGTTATTTGTTTGATGCTTTTGCTCTAATTTTTACATTGACGCTACATTCTGGCTGCTCTAGATTGGCCCTGTGTCGAGCAGTCATCGCTTTAGCAAGAGAGTGGGTGATTGTGCAGATACTAAGCTCTGTTTAAGCACGTTTCCGTTGGCTTGACCCTCGCATCCGCGAGGGTCTTATTTTTTCAGCGCCTGAACGGCGCCAAACCTGCAAGCTCAGGATTCGGCGGGATAGAGGGCTGACACCACCGCCAGCACCTCGGCGAAGGGATGGTCCGCCAACTGGCCAAAACCGGCCAGATCCCTGGCCTTGAGACGGGTCGTCAGCGGGGTGGCGATGCCACACAGGAAACGGGTCAGGATCCTGGGATGGCGCTGATGGCACAGGGCGATCAGCGGATCGCACCAGGCGCGCAAACCGTGCTCGTTGGGCAAGCCCGGTGATGCAAGCGGCGGCAACACGGCGATCTCTCCCCGGCAGACGGAACAGTGCCCGCACCGCTCGGGGGCCGCGTCGTCGGCAAAATAGCGGGCAAGCTCATGGCTGAGGCAGGTGGTCGAGGTGAAAAAGGCCAGCAGCGCCTGAAGGCGGGCCAGTTCGCTCTGCTCTTTCTTTTCAAACAATCCATGCAGCTCTTCGGCCAGGGTCGCGGTATCGATTTGCTGGCTCAGCACCCGATAGACCTCGGTCATCTGCTTGCTTTCAAGCTCGATCCAACCCTGCTGCTGCAGGTAGTCCAGCGCCGTCGCGGCGCGCTGGCGTTCCCCCTGGTATCCCTGCCACAGCGCTTCGAAGTCCATGGTGCACCAGGTGCGCGCCTGGGGTGCGCAGGCAAAGACCTGCTCCAGGAACTGGCGGCGTTCGGAATTGAAACGAGCGAGGATCGCCTGTTTTTCCAGTACGAACCTGAAGCGGTACTCGGCAAAGTAGCTGTAGGCCGGTGCAATGACCCCCGCCATCTCCAGATAGACCAGCAGGGTCTTGAGGGGCAGTTGGCGAATGTTGGTCTCGTTGGAGAGGCGCAGCAGGCTGAATTCCCACTCAGCGCCGCTCTGGCGCACGATATCGAGCAAGTGCGCGATGGCGTCCCTGTCCGGCGTATCCCCATAGACGAAGTTTTCCAGTACCGGCAACTGGGCGCGGCTCGCCAGCACGGTGCAGCGGGAGGGAAGCCCGTCACGTCCGGCGCGGCCTATCTCCTGACTGTAGTTCTCGATGGACTTGGGCAGGTCGTAGTGAATGACCCGGCGAATGTCGGCCTTGTCGATGCCCATGCCAAAGGCGATGGTGGCCACGATGCAGTCGAGTCTGCCAGCCATGAAGTCATGCTGGATCTGGCTGCGCAGGGCGGGATCGAGCCCCGCATGGTAGGCGCATGCCCGGATGCCGCTGGCCTGTAGCTGCGCGGCGCACTGCTCTGCGCTGTGTTGCAGAGTCACGTAGACGATGGTGGGGGCGGCCGGATCCCGGTGCAGCTCCTCGCGCAGCCAGGTATCGCGGGCACTGCCGGCCAGCGGGAGGACGGCCAGATCCAGATTGGGTCTGTAGAAACCGGTGACCACCAGATCGTCCCGGTCGATGGCAAATTTTGCCTGCATGTCCGCCATGACGGCCGGGGTGGCGGTGGCGGTCAGCAACAGCACCTGGGGGATGGCCAGTTCACGGCGATGATCCGGCAGCTTGAGGTAGTCGGGGCGAAAGTTGTGGCCCCACTCCGAGATGCAGTGGGCCTCGTCCACCACCAGCAGTGACAGGGGGATGTGGGCGATGAAGCGGCGAAAGCGCTCATTTTTGAGGCGCTCCACCGAAATCATCAGGATCTTGAGCTGGCCATCGCTGGCCTGCTGCATCACGCGCCGGCTCTCTTCCGCTGTCTGGCTGGAGTCCAGAGTGGCGGCGGCGATCCCCTTGCTGCGCAAAAAGGCGAGCTGATCGTGCATCAGGGCCAGCAGGGGAGAGATGACCAGGGTCAGGTGGGGCAGTGCGAGGGCGGGCAATTGATAACAGAGGGATTTCCCCGCGCCAGTCGGGAAGATGGCTGCGGCGCTCTTGCCGGCCAGCAGACGACTGATCACCGCTTCCTGCCCGGGCCGCAAGCGATCAAAGCCGAAGTGTCGGGTCAATAAAGAGGTGATCATGGCAAGGCTCCCTGAAAAAGGGCGTCATCATATCACTTCTGGCCCAGTGGTGGCCGATGATCGGACTGGTTTGGTGACATTTTGACCGTGGTTGATATTGTGTTATCACATTGTTGTAGATTTTTTGTGAGGTAACCCTGATATTTTTCAGTGATTATGTGGAAAAAAACCATGGCAGATGGGATATTCTTGTCCGCAACCCCACGCGAACGGGACAGATCCACCAGAAGAGCTGCCCACGGCGTCACCGTCAACGGACCGGTGCCAATGCGCGGGGCTGGTTGCCAACAGGACTAATGATTCACGCACCATGAGTGCACAGGGACTACTTGATGACACAACAACACCCCCTCATTCGACTGGTCAACAGCACCAGTCTGGTTAGCCAGATCCTAGTCGGTCTGGTATTCGGTATCCTTCTTGCGATGTTCATGCCCGAGTGGGCCAAGGCGGCGGGTCTGCTCGGCAGCCTGTTCGTCGGTGCCCTGAAGGCCGTGGCGCCGCTGCTGGTCTTCGTGCTGGTGATGTCGGCGATCATCGGCCACAAGCAGGGTCAGAAGACCAACATGAAACCGATCCTGCTGCTCTATGTGCTGGGTACCTTCCTGGCGGCTGCCGTGGCAGTGGTGGCGAGCTTCCTCTTCCCCTCCAACCTGCATCTGGTGGCAGGCGCTACCGAGATCACGCCGCCGGGGGGCATCACGGAAGTGCTGCAGACCCTGCTGTTCAACGTGGTGACCAACCCGGTGAAAGCACTGCTGGAAGCCAACTATATCGGCATCCTGGCCTGGGCCATCGGCCTTGGTATCGCCATGCGTCACGCCAATGAGAGCACCAAATCACTGATTTCCGATGTGTCTCACGGGGTTTCCGCCATCGTCAAGGCCGTGATCCGTTGCGCTCCGCTCGGCATCCTGGGCCTGGTTGCCTCCACCCTGGCTGAAACCGGCTTCGATGCGCTGTTTGGCTATGCCCAGCTGCTGGTGGTACTGATCGGCTGCATGCTGTTCATCGCCTTCGTGGTCAATCCGCTCATCGTCTTCTGGAAGATCAAGCGCAACCCCTATCCCCTGGTGCTGACCTGCCTGAAAGAGAGCGGTGTGACCGCCTTCTTCACCCGCAGCTCCGCCGCCAACATTCCGGTCAACATGGCCCTGGCCGAGAGGCTGCGCCTGCCGGAAGACACCTATGCGGTCTCCATCCCGCTGGGTGCCACCATCAACATGGCCGGCGCCGCCATCACCATTACCGTGCTCTCCATGGCGGCGGTGCATACCCTGGGGATGGAAGTGGACATGGCAACCGCCATTCTGCTCTCCGTCGTCGCCACCATCAGTGCCTGTGGCGCCTCCGGTGTGGCGGGCGGCTCCCTGCTGCTGATCCCGCTGGCGTGCAGCCTGTTCGGTATCAGCAACGACATCGCCATGCAGGTGGTGGCCGTTGGCTTCATCATCGGGGTGTTGCAGGATTCCGCCGAAACGGCCCTCAACAGCTCCACCGACGTGCTGTTCACTGCGGCGGCCTGCATGGCCGAGGATGAGAGCCTGCTGGATGCCGCCCCGGTCCCCAGCCGCGAAGCTTGATCCCCTCAGACTTTCCGCTCTGCACAGGCGCCCTCTTCGGAGGGCGCTTTTTATTTGCGCGCGCGTCAGGCGCCCTGCACCTTCTCGCCGTGTCATGGCACTGACAGTGCTCGGATCCCCCTGTGTGATTTCTCGGGAGGGGCCCGTTGGCTGCCTTACGTGTTCTCGCCACCGCCAACAAGCCATTCCCTGTACAAACGTGCCCGGCGCTGCATTCGCCGGGCATATCGGGCTGATTGTGCTGTCAGCATGGCGGCGTGTGACATCCCCTCTGGTGACCGAAGGGGTCATCTGCTCTTCGGACGCTGTACGGGAAGCCCGGTCAAGGCCCTCTCGGCGGTTTGCCTGCGCCCTGTAGCCGGTACTTTCCCTGAGTACCTTGAAGAAAGGCTCCATTGGGTGGGGGTGTCGGCTCTCTGGGCTAAACCCCGAAGAGCGGGCGTTCCTGGTAAGGACAAGGGCTCTGGTGTTCTGTCTGGCAAGGCCGATGGCGCGCAGCAGATGACGGGATAACACAGTACGTCTTGGTCGTGTGTCATTGGGGAAGGAATATGAGCGGCAAGCTGTCACCAAGGGGAAAGAGAGTGGGTGAAAGGGCTGTCTCTGATTTGAGGGCAGGGGGCTCTGATCATCTGAGCCCAGTACCTTATGATCACAACGAACTCAGCCCGGCAGAGGAGATCTGCCGGGCTGTGGGAGGCGCCGGGCCAGATGCTGGCCCGACGGTATCGCAGGAAGGCTTAGCCGACCAGTTGATAAAGGATGGCGGAGATGGCGATAAGGCCCATGGTCGCCACGAAGACGTTGCTGATCTGACCCTGGTATTTCGCCATGGCCGGGACGCGCTTGATGGCGTACATGGGCATGAGGAACAGGATGGTGGCGATGATGGGGCCACCCAGGGATTCGATCATCCCGAGGATGGAGGGGTTGATCACGGCCACGCCCCACAGGGTCAGGATGAAGAAGGCGATGATGAACAGCTCCACTTTCTTGTGGTTCGGTGCCTTGCCGGAGCTGCGCATGTTCTGGACGATCATCCCTTTCAGACCTTCACGGGCACCCAGATAGTGGCCGAAGAAGGAGGAGACGATGGCCACGAAGGCAACCAGCGGACCGAAGTAGGAGATGATGGGGCTCGCATGCTGGTTGGCCAGGTAGGAGAGCACGGCGATGTTCTGGGACTTGGCTTCTGCCAGCTGGGCCGGCGTCAGGCTCATCACGCAGGAGAAGACGAAGAACATCACGAAGCCCAGCAGAATGATGGCGGTGCGCTTGAGGATGGCGTCGGACTTGGCGACGGCATGCTCACCGTGATCACGGCGCTGAGCCAGGGCGAAGCTGGAGATGGCCGGGCTGTGGTTGAAGGAGAACACCAGCACCGGGATGGTCAGCCACAGGGTGGTGGCGAAATCCTTGGTGCTCGGCATTTCATTCAGGGCCGCACCGGTCCAGTCCGGGATCAGGTACAGGGAGATGCCCGCCAGAATGGCGATGAGCGGATAGACCAGGAACTCGGTCACTTTCAGCATCAGCTTCTCGCCAGCCAGCATCACGGACATCATGGCCATGATGAGCACGATGGAGAGGATCCAGCGCGGGGGCGGCGTCATCTGCAACTGGTTGACCAGGAAGCTTTCCACCGTGTTGGTGATGCCCACGCCGTAGATCAGCACGATGGGGTAGATGGCAAAGAAGTAGAGCAGGGTGATCAATTTACCGGCACCCACGCCGAAGTGCTCTTCCACCACCTGGGTGATGTCGGCATTGGGCTGCTTGGAGGAGAGCACGAAGCGCGCCAGACCACGGTGTGCCAGGTAGGTCATGGGGCCGACCAGCAGCGCCATCACTACCAGCGGCCAGAAGCCACCCATGCCGGCGTTGATGGGCAGGAACAGGATACCTGCACCGACGGCGGTACCGAACAGGCTGATCACCCAGGTGGTGTCTTGTTTACTCCAACCGCGAGATTGGACCGAGCTGATTCCTTGCTCCTGTGCGGCTGCAACATCCTGTGCGCCAGTGACAGTATTGGACATGTGTCTCACCCCGAATGTGTGGTTTTAATTAGTCGGCGCAAGAATACTTTCTTTTTAATCAAAAATGTTGATCAAATTCACCTTTGTGCGGCTAAAACCCGTACTTTCTTGTAGAAATGTGATCAAAAGAATAAAAAATCAAAATTTATTTATCAAATGCAGTGTTATTTGAATGTTAACTGGATAATTTCCCACCTCATCATGTTGTCGAAATGTTATGTCGAGATGTGTTGGGCAAGCTGGCGGATCATGCTGGCAGTGGCCCCCCAGATGAAAGATTGCTCCCAAGGGATCCAATAGATGGTGTGACGTCCGTCCGCCCTTGGCAGGCTCAGGGCTATGTGCTGCCCCGGATCCAGCACGTGGGCGAGGGGGACTTCGAAGGCCTGGGCCACCTCGTCCTGGCTCAGGGTCAGCCCGTAGCCTGGGTCGAGCATGGCGAGGACCGGCAGCACATCGTAGCGTGAGACGGTATTGAGAGGGGTGAGGCTGCCGATGATCCGGATCTGGGAGGGGGGAATGCCAAGCTCCTCCTCGGTTTCCCTGAGCGCGGTGTGAATGAGGTCCCGGTCTTCCGGGTCCTGGCGCCCGCCGGGAAAGCTGATCTGCCCCGGGTGGTGGCGCAGGGCGGCGCTGCGGCGCGTCAGCAGCAGGTGCAGGCCCTCGGGGCGCTCCACCAGGGGGATCAACACGGCGGCAGGTTTGAGCCCGGCCAGTGCCAGGCGATGGGCGGGGGCGGGGCGCTGCAGCAAAAAGCGGGTCAGCAGCTCGGCACTCGTCATCTCCATGGGTCTCCTTGTGTCGGCCCCGCAGGGCCGGATGGGGTCAAAGGGCATCGAGCAGTGGCAGGATGCGGGCCACCTTGTCGTAGGTCTCCTGATATTCGGCGTCGGGATCGGAGTCGGCGATGATGCCGCCCCCCGCCCAGCAGTGCAGCTGACCGGCTTCGGCGATCAGGGTACGGATGCAGATGCTGGTATCCATCCTTCCGTGCTGACTCAGATAACCGATGCTGCCGCAGTAGGCATTGCGCCGCACCGGTTCCAGCTCCTCGATGATCTCCATCGCCCGGATCTTGGGAGCCCCTGTGATGGAGCCGCCGGGGAAGCAGGCCCGCAGCAGATCCACTTCTTGCCAGCGCGCATCCAGTTCTCCGTGAATGGTGGAAACCAGATGATGCACCGCCGGGAAGGATTCCACGGCAAAGAGGTGCGGGACCGTGACCGACCCCGGCCGGCTCACCCGGCCGATGTCGTTGCGCAGCAGATCGACGATCATCAGGTTCTCCGATCTGTCCTTGTCGGCGCTGGCGAGCGACTCGGCCACCCTGGCATCCTGGGCGGGATCAGGGTGGCGAGGCCGGGTGCCCTTGATGGGCTTGGTCTCGATATGGCGCTTGTCGAGCAGCAGGAAACGCTCCGGGGAGAGGCTCAGAATGGCGCTGTGCGGCAGGCGGACAAAGGCGGAGAACGGCGCCTTGTTGGCGGCGCTCAGGGCGAGATAGGCGGACCATTCATCCCCCTGATAAGGGGCGCTGAAGCGCTGGGTCAGGTTGATCTGGTAACAATCCCCCGCCGCCAGATAGGCCTGGATACGGGCAAACTTGTCTCCGTATTCGGCCCGCGTCATGTTGCTCTGCCAGGGGCCGGTCAGGCGAAGGGGGAGGGGGGGTCGTTCGCGCTGCGCCATCAGCCAGTCGAGCCTGCGGGCGAGGCCGGCTTCATCACCCCAGTGGGCCAGTTGCCAGTGTCCCGTCGCGACATTTCGCAGCAGCGCCCAGTCGTAGATCCCGACCGCCATGTCGGGCACCTGGATGTCCTGTTGCGCCACTGCGGGCAGACGCTCGAATCGTCGGCCCAGATCGTAGCCAAAGAGTCCCAGGGCTCCCCCGATAAACGGCAATCCCGAGTCATCCTCAACGCGCTCCCCAAGCAGGGCTTGCTGGGTCTTGGCGAGCAGGGCGAGGGGATCGCCGTCATGATGGTGCTGGTGGTTATCCTGGGTGAGGCAGGTGCTGGTACCCCGGGTTTCCAGGGTGGCAAGCGGATCGGCGCTGATGATGTCAAAACCGTTGTCAGCCCCCAGGGGGCCGGCGGATTCCAGCAGGATGGCCCAGGGTTGGTGTTGCAGGCAGGCAAACCAGGTGTGGAGCGAGGCCTGCGGGTCGAAATGGTGGATATGCAGTCTTGGTTTCATTTTTTGTTACATAGGCAACAGTTTGCGCCCGGCTCCCTAGCCGGTTCGGGTGGTCAAGCGTATCATGGCCGCCGGCATTTTTAAGAAAAACACCGTTATAAAAACACGCCGCAGTCTGCCGGCTCCAGGTGCATTTGCCACCTGCCGAAGGCCCGGCTCATATGGAAGCCCTTGCTCGCGCAAGCGATAACAAGGACCAGTGAGGATGATATGAGCATCATTAGAAAACAGGACTTTATCGATTCCATTGCTGACGCCCTGCAGTACATCTCCTTCTACCACCCCCTCGATTTCGTGCAGGCCGCCAAGGCCGCCTATGACCGCGAGATCAACCCGGCCGCCAAAGATGCCCTGGCCCAGATTCTGATCAACTCCCGCATGTCTGCCGAAGGTCATCGCCCGCTCTGTCAGGACACCGGTATCGTCACCTGCTTCGTCAAGATCGGCATGCAGGTACAGTGGGACAGCGACATGACGGTCCAGGAGATGGTGGATGAGGGCACCCGCCGCGCCTATACCAATCCGGACAACCCGCTGCGCGCCTCCGTGCTGGCGGATCCGGCCGGCAGCCGCAAGAACACCAAAGACAATGCCCCCGCTGTCGTGCACATCGACATGATCCCGGGCAACAAGGTGGAAGTGAGTATCGCGGCCAAGGGCGGCGGCTCCGAAAACAAATCGAAGATGGTGATGCTCAATCCCTCCGACGACATCGTGGAGTGGGTGCTCAAGACGGTGCCGACCATGGGGGCTGGCTGGTGCCCGCCCGGCATGCTCGGCATCGGCATCGGCGGCACCGCCGAGAAGGCGGCGGTGCTCGCCAAGGAAGCTCTGATGGAGCACATAGACATCCAGGAGCTGATTGCCCGTGGTCCCGAGACCACCGAAGAGAAGCTGAGGGTCGAGCTCTATGACAAGGTCAATAAGCTCGGGATCGGTGCCCAGGGGCTGGGCGGCCTGACCACGGTGCTGGATGTGAAGGTGAAATCCGCACCGACCCACGCCGCCTCCAAGCCCGTGGTGATGATCCCCAACTGCGCCGCCACCCGTCACGTGCATTTCGAACTCGATGGCTCCGGCCCGGCGGAGCTGACACCCCCCAGGCTGGAAGACTGGCCGGAGATCACCCGTGAGTCCGGTGGCAATGTGCGCCGGGTCAACGTGGATGGCATCACCAAGGCAGAGCTTGCCAGCTGGAAGAGCGGTGATACCGTGCTGCTCTCCGGCAAGATCCTGACCGGCCGCGACGCCGCCCACAAGCGCATCGCCGACATGCTGAAAAAAGGTGAAGGACTGCCGGAAGGGGTCGATTTCACCAACCGCTTCATCTATTACGTGGGCCCGGTCGATGCGGTGCGTGACGAGGTGGTCGGCCCGGCTGGCCCCACCACGTCCACCCGGATGGACAAATTCACCGACATGATGCTGGGAGAAACCGGCCTTATCGGCATGATCGGCAAGTCCGAGCGCGGCCCCAAGACGGTCGAGAGCATCAAGCAGCACCAGGCTGTCTACCTGATGGCGGTGGGCGGCGCCGCCTATCTGGTAGCGAAAGCCATCAAGAAGGCGCGCGTGGTGGCCTTTGCCGATCTGGGGATGGAGGCCATCTACGAGTTCGAGGTGGAAGACATGCCGGTCACCGTGGCGGTCGACTCCCAGGGCAACAACATCCACGAGACCGGCCCGGCCTACTGGTCCGCCAAAATTGCCGAGCTGGAGACCAAGCTGGCTTGATCAATCGGACTTCGATGCAAACGGAGGGCGATTAGCCCCCGTACAGCAGCATGTTGAAAGGCGACCCTCGGGTCGCCTTTTTTTGCGGGCCCCATTTGACGGTCTGGGCCTGAGCAAATTTACTGCTGCTGTGCTGCTGTGCTGCTGTGCTGCTGTGCTGCTGTGCTGCTGTGCTGCTGTGCTGCTGTGCTGCTTTGTCTTTGTCTTTGTCGCCATGGCATCCCGGGTCGGAAGCCTGGATAACCCGGTGGGCAATGCCGGCGCATTGGCTGTCACGCCGAAGGGGCGATCAGTGGTTCAGGTAGATATCCTGGCCGCCGTAGCTCAGTGCCCCACCCAGAGGGGTTGCGGGCTCGAAGAAGCGGGTCAGGACACCGGCACGCTGGCCCAGGGTGCTCAATGTGCTCCGGTCCAGGGCGACCTGTTCGGGCAGCCAGGTCAGCACGGCGGCGCAGTGACCATTGATCAGGCTCTGCTCCAGCAGGCGCTGCCAATTCTTGATCTTGGGGGCGTGCACGACAAGCACCCTGGCAGGATTGATCCCTCTGGCCTGCAATTGCGCGGCGGCGGGCAGACCGGGCGGGGCGACGAGCAGGATCCAGCCACTGTCAGACTGACTCAGTTGCCCCAGGGCATCCAGCAGCGGCGCTTCCTGATGGAGAGGGCCGCGCCGCTGCTCTTGTCCCATCTTGCTCTGATGGCGAGTGGGCCAGGTGGTGATCAGACCGGCAGAGGAGGAGGGGGGGCAAAGATTCAGGGGCTGGCTCATATGTCGTTCCTGTATGAATAACCATGCTGTATGCGCATACAGTAGTTCTGTTCGCAAGGAGTGACAAGTCATTTGTGGCTAAAAGTGTGAGCCGATTAACAGGAGATGAGTTTAACTACATGATTAAAAAGGATATTTATATCTTCCTTATACAGGGTGTTTTTTAACCTGTAGACAAACTTCGGGTCGGCGCTCATGGTTATACAGTCCTGTATAGGGAGAGGAGGGAGCGAGATGGACGTTAGTACCTTGCAACGACTGGATGCGAACATTCTGCTCGGGATCATCAACGAGAAGCTGCGGCTGGAGTGTGATGGTCTGGAAGAGCTGCTGGCTTACTACGACATGACAGAAGATCAGCTGGCTACACGTCTGCAACAGATCGGGTATCACTACGACCCTATGAGCAATCAGTTCAAGGCACATGGTTAATTGAAATCAAAGGGTGCTCCGATTGGGGCATCCTTTTTATTACCTGACGAGGGGGTGTGAATTGAAAGCGCTTTCAATTTCTCCCTAGTCGGCGGTTATTTTCACGTATTTTCAGTCACAGGCAATCATTGAAAACCTATTCATGAAACTATCTTTTTTGTTTTCTTATATCACTATGATTTAAAACGAAATTTATATTTCATTCAGGCTGGCTAAAGGAAAGGGTTTTCATGGTGAAACTGTCATTTTTATGCGTTAAAGTGTGACTCACGTTAACTTTTAAACCCTTGGCTTTAGCTAGTATGCCCCCGCCGGAGCATATTCTGAGATAACAACAGCGCCGGTCCACCCGATGGGATGACATTTTTTATTTGTAACGAAGGAAAATGGTTTATGGCTACCAAGAAGAAGACAGACCAGGATCTCCAACTGGATAAAGATCAGCTCAAGGCGAGTATCGTGCGTCACCTGCGTTCTACCTTGGGTACAAGCGAACAGAAAGCCTCTCCGGATGCCTGGTGGAAAGCGACCGCTGCCGCCGTCAATGAACAGGTGTACGAGCGCCTGACCCGTACTCAGCAGGCTCACTTCAAGAAAGATACTCGTGCGATTCACTATCTCTCTGCTGAATTTTTGATGGGGCGTTTGACCTCCAACAACCTGCACAACCTCTCCCTCTACAAAGTCTGTGAAGAGGCGCTGGGTGAACTTGGTCTGGAACTGACCGATCTGTGTGAACAAGAGCCTGACATGGCCCTTGGCAACGGCGGCCTGGGTCGTCTGGCTGCCTGCTTCATCGATTCCCTGGCCACTCTGAACTACCCGGCGGTGGGCTATGGCATCCACTACGAGCACGGCCTGTTCCGTCAGGAAATTCAGGATGGCCGTCAGATCGAGCGTCCGGACTCCTGGCGCGAATATGGCAACCCCTGGGAGATCTGCCGCCCGGAATCGGTGCAGGAGATCCCGCTCTACGGCTACGTGGAGACCGTCTTTGGTGACAAGGGTGGCCTGAAGAAGGTGTGGCACGCCGGTCGCAAGATCAAAGGGGTGCCCTGGGACATTCCGGTGGTCGGCTTCGGTGGTCACACCGTCAACATCCTGCGTCTGTGGGAATCCCGCGCCTCCGAGTTCTTCGACTGGGACGTGTTCAACGCCGGTGGTTATATCGACTCCCAGGCCGAGAAGGCCCAGGCCGAGACCATCTCCAAGGTGCTCTACCCGAACGATGAGACCGACGCCGGCAAGGAGCTGCGCCTGATCCAGCAGTACTTCTTCTGCGCCTGCTCCATCAAGGACATCATGCGTCGCTACAAGCGGGTGCATGGCAGTGACTTCAGCAACTTTGCCGCGCAAATCGCCATCCAGCTCAACGATACCCACCCCACCGTGGCCATCCCCGAGCTGATGCGCGTGCTGGTGGACGAAGAGGGGCTGAACTGGGATACCGCCTGGGGCATCTGCTATCAGGTCTTCTCCTACACCAACCACACCCTGCTGCCGGAAGCGCTGGAGAAGTGGTCCGTCAGCCTGTTCGAGAAGGTACTGCCCCGTCACCTCGAGATCATTTATGAAATCAACGCCCGCTTCCTGAACGAGCTGGTGGAGCCCAAGTGGCCGGGCAACGATGCCATCAAGGCCAAGCTCTCCATCATCGAAGAGGGTGACGTGCGCAAGGTGCGTATGGGCAACCTGTGCGTCATCGGCTCCTCCAAGGTGAACGGCGTGGCCGAGATCCACTCCAAGCTGGTGAAGGAAGATCTCTTCCCCGAGTATGCCGAGCTGTGGCCCGAGAAGATGTGCAACGTCACCAATGGTGTGACTCCCCGTCGCTGGCTGCTGGCCTGCAACCCGGAACTGGCCGAACTCTACAACGAGGTGGTGGGCAAGGAGTGGCCGCTGCAACTGGACAAGCTGCGCAGCGTGGTGAAGTTTGCCGACGACAAGGCGTTCCAGCAGCAGTTCATGACCATCAAGCGCCACAACAAGGAGAAGCTGGTCAAGGTCATCAAGGCGGAAACCGGCATCGACGTGAGTGCGGAGGCGATCTTCGACGTCCAGATCAAGCGTCTGCACGAGTACAAGCGCCAGCAACTGAACCTCATCCACATCATGGCGCTCTACCGTCGCCTGCTGGCGAACCCGGACTATGACATGCATCCGCGGGTGTTCATCTTCGGCTCCAAGGCGGCGCCCGGCTACAAGCTGGCCAAGGACATCATCTACGCCATCAACAAGCTGGCGGAGCGGGTCAACAACGACGCCCGTATTCAGGGCAAGCTGAAAGTGGTGTTCATGCCGAACTACCGCGTGAGCCTTGCCGAGAAGCTGATCCCGGCGGCGGATGTCTCCGAGCAGATCTCCACCGCAGGTTACGAAGCATCCGGTACCGGCAACATGAAGATGGCGCTGAACGGTGCCATCACCATCGGGACGCTGGATGGAGCCAACATCGAGATCGCCGAAGAGGCGGGTGCCGAGAACTGCGCCATCTTCGGTCTGAATGTGGACGAGGTGAAGTCCCTGAAGGTGCGCGGCTACAACCCGTATGACTTCTACTACGCCAACTCCGAGCTGAAAGCCGTGCTGGACTGGTTTGATACCGACTACTTCACGCCGGGTCGTCCGGGTGAGCTGGCCTCCATCAAGCGCTCCTTGCTGGAAGGGGGAGACCCTTACCTGACACTGGCGGATTTCGAGTCCTACTCCGAGGCGCACAAGCTGATCGATGCCTGGTACCGGGATCCGGCCCTGTGGGCGAAGAAAGCCATCATCAACTCTGCCACCATGGGCAAGTTCAACTCCGACCGCTCCATCCAGGATTACGTAGACCGTATCTGGAAACTGACGAGCTGCAGCGTCGGCTGATGTCTGCTCCTGTGAAAAACCCCGCGATGCGGGGTTTTTTTTCATCTGTCGGGCTGAGGGAGGCTCAGGGCCTGTCGACCACCCGGGTGTCCGCCGGCACCCGTTTCTTGCCGGTGATCATCGCCCTGACGAGATCACCCCGTACCAGACGATCCAGGGCGATGACGGCCAGTACATGGACGAAGATGGCCACCTGCAGCCCCTTGGCAAAGAACTCGTGGATCTCTTCCATGCGATGGGTGCCGGAGAGCGGCCCGTATTCGGTCATGATCCCGCTGGCGGCGGTGCCGACAAGGCAGGTCAACAGCAGCAGTATCATCAAGGACCCCAAAGGATTTTGACCGGCGTAGTAGGGGTGGCGCCCCTTGATCGTCTCCTTGAGATAGGTGATGACGCCGGTCGGTGTCGGCAGCCACTGGGCGAAGCGGGCATGATAGGAGCCGATGAATCCCCATACGATGCGCAGTGCCAGCAGTCCGGCCAGCGCATATCCCGCATAGCGGTGGTTGCGCGCCCCCTCTTCAAGGATGAAGAGATTCAGCACGCACAACAGCACAGTGGCCCAGTGAAATACCCTGACCACCGGATCCCATACCTTGATTTCACGGTTGTTCTGCATCGTCTTACCCATGAGGTGATCCCCTTGTCGTGATGTCCATGATCATCGCCATCGTCAGCCATGACTGCGTGATGGCCGTTGTCAGCATCATGGAGGCGATTTCTTAAGTGCAAGTTAATGTCGCCGTGATGTCGCGGGTAGGGAGTGCGGTGGTTTCGGGGCGAGAAAAAGCCCCGGCGATGCGGGGCTTGGAGGGGCATTAGGGGGCGAACCTCAGTGGAGGATATCCCCCATGAAATAGGCCAGCATGGTCAGGATGACGGTGAACACCAGGTTCAGTACCAGGCCGGCCCGCATCATCTCCCGCTGCTGGATATGGCCGCTGGCGAAGACGATGGCGTTGGGAGGCGTGGCCACCGGCAGCATGAAGGCACAGGAGGCGCCGACAGCGATCAGCACGGAGACCACGATGGGGGAGACCCCCAGTGCCTCGGCCACCCCGGCGAACAGCGGCACCAGCAGCGCGGCAGTGGCGGTGTTGGAGACCAGCTCGGTCAGGAACACCACGAAGGCGGCCAGGCAGAGCAGGATCACGAAGATGGGCATGGAGGAGAGGCCGCTGGAGAGGTGCTCCGCCAGGAAGGCGTTGGCCCCGGTCTGCTTGAGGATGGCGCTCAAGGTGAGACCACCCCCGAACAGCAGCAGCACGCCCCAGTCGGTGTTCTGGTTGATGTCATCCCAGCTGGCGACGCGGCTGACGGCGATGGCCAGGATGGCGCCCATGGCGATCAGGGTATCGAACTGGGGAATGCCGCCCAGCGCCTTGGCAAGAGGCTGGGATCCAATCCACAGCAGCACCGTGGTCAGGAAGATGGCCAGGGTCACTTTGCGCTGACCTGTCCACTCGATGGTGACCTGCTCGGTGCTGACCTGGTGGGAGAGATTGGGACGGGTCACCCAGTAGAGCAGGCCGATGCCTACCGGCATGAAGATGATCACCACGGGGATGCCGAACTCCAGCCAGTCGGTGAAGCCCAAGCCCATCTGGGCGGCGGCGATGGCATTGGGGGGGCTGCCCACCAGTGTGCCGATGCCACCGATGCTGGCGCTATAGGCGACGCCAAGCAGCACGAAGACCAGGGTGCGGCGCTCCTTGTGAACGTCCAGCCCTTTCAGCATGCCGAGGGCCAGCGGCATCATCATGGCCGCGGTTGCGGTGTTGCTGATCCACATGGAGAGGGCGGCCGTGATGGTGAAGAGCACGATGGAAGCCCAGCCCAGGTGTCCCTTGGCGAGCTGCATCACCTTGCCGGCGATCTGGGTGTCGAGTCCCTGCTTGGAGAGGGCTGCAGCGAGGGCAAAGCCGCCAAAGAAGAGGAACAGGACGGGGTTGGCAAAGTCGGTCAGCGACTTGCTCATGTCGAACACCCCGAGCAGGGTGGCGAGCACCGGGATGGAGATGGCAGTGATGGTGATGTTCACCGCCTCGGTCAGCCAGAGGATGGCGATGAAGATTAGGATGGCCAGCCCCTTGTTGACCATGGGGTCAAACGGGAGCCATGCCAGCATGGCGCAGAGCAGGAGCAGATCCAGGATGACGATCCCGGACTTGATGTCCAGCCAGCGTGAGGGGGGAGTCGGAGGTACAGCCGATGTGTGCATAACGTTCTCTCGGTTAATTTATGGTTGTTGTTGTGATGCCGAGGTTACATATATCCCCCTGTTTGAAACAGGGGGATATGGTCAAATCATGTGGCGACTCACAGAGTCAAGTGAAAATGGATCTTCGATCAAACAGAAATGAAACATTTTATTTTCATTTGACAGGGGAGGTGAAGGAGAGCAGCCACTCCTTGAACAGGCTCTTGGGCAGGGAGCCGCTGCGCTGTGCCAGGATCTCCCCCCGCTGGAAGACCATCAGGGTAGGAATGCTGCGAATGCCATAGCGACCTGCGATGGCGGCCTCCTGCTCGGTATCGAGTTTCACGAAGCGAAGGCGGGGCTCAAGCTCCCGGGCGACCTCCTGAAAGACGGGGGCAAACTGCAGGCAGGGGCCACACCAGCTTGCCCAAAAGTCCACCACCACCGGGATGTCGGACTGGATCAGGGCATCGAAGCTGGCCTGACGCCCCGCCACCGGGGTTTGTTCGAAGAGGGCGTGACGGCAGCGGCCACACTTCGCGTTTGAGTCTGCTTTTTCGACAGGCAGGCGGTTGCGGGTAAAGCATTGGCTACAATAGGTGGTGACAAGTGACATAATTGCTTCCTTATTTCATGGCCCGGCAACATCTTTATTGCAATCAGAGCGCCGACTAACGGTAACATAGCACTCAGTGGTTTTTCACAGTTGGCCTCCGGCCGTGACCTGATGTCACCGGATGGCCGACCATGACATGAGAATCGAGACGGGATGAAGAGTGTTGCACGGGGCAATCATGTTGTCTTTGGCCTTATCATCGTATCGCTGGTGGGCTTTTCTGCCTATTGCTGGCAGTTGCTCAGCCAGCAGCAGCGTGCCTTCGATTTGAGCGTGGCGGCTGAGATGGTGCTCAATCGGGTCAATACCGATACCGTCTATCTGCTGGGGCGCGAGAAGGCCAGCGATGGCAGCGTACAGCAACGTCTGAGCCTGCTTTCCAGTCACCTGGACAGGTTCGTCAGGCTGGTGCACGAGGATCCGGAGTCGGTGGACGACCCCGGCTCCCAGGCGTTGCAGCGGGACATCGACGGTTATCTGCTGGATCTCGCCAGGCTTTACACCATGGAGATGACCATCGAGTATCTGGCTCCCCGCTTCCAGGGCCAGCTCAAGGCGTTGCAAGGCACCCTGCCGGTCGGTGAGGCGCAGTACCGCGACCTTACCGAACTCATGCGCCTGCACCACTACCTCCGACGCAGCTGGGATCAGAACGAGCAGCGGCAACTGTTGCAACTCCAGCAGCACCTGCTTGACCGCTATGGCGAGCAGCCGAGGGTCACGGCCCTCGTCCGGCTGGGCCAGGAGTTCAATCAGCAGGTGATGGAGTACCATCGCCTGCGCAATCAGGTGGTGGAGATGAAGGGGCTGAGCTCACTGCCCGCCTGGAAGCAGAGCAAGCTGGAGCGGGCCTCCTCCCTCAAGAGCCGCTTCTACCTGATGGTGCTGGGGGGGGCGCTGCTCTGCTTCTCGCTGGTGGCCGCGACCCTGTGGCGTCGCAACCAGAAGCTGAGCGAGCTCTCTCGCCATGCCGCGCTGCTGGCCCAGGCCAAGAGCGACTTCCTGGCCAACATGAGCCACGAGATCCGCACCCCCATGAATGCCATCATCGGCTTCAGCGCCCTGGCACTGCAAACCAGTCTGGATCCCCAGCAGCGGGACTATCTCAACAAGATCAGATCCTCGTCGGACACCTTGCTGCTGCTCATCAACGACATTCTGGATCTCACCAAGGTGGAGTCCGGCAAGTTGACCTTGGAGGAGATCGACTTCGATCTCAGCGAGCAGCTCGACTCCCTCGCCGCCATGTTCGCGGATCTGGCGGAGCGCAAGCACATCGAGGTCATCATCAACAAGTCTCCCGCCGTGCCCGACTTTCTGCGCGGGGATCCGCTGCGCCTCGGTCAGGTACTGGTCAACCTGGTGAACAATGCCATCAAGTTCACCGAGCGGGGCGAGGTGGAGGTGGCCATCACCCTCACCAGCCAGCATCCCATGCGGGTCTGTTTCAGCGTGCGGGATACCGGCATCGGCATCGCCCCGGAGAAGCAGGCCCAGCTGTTCCAGCCCTTTACCCAGCTGGAGGCGGGCAATACCCGCAAATATGGCGGCTCCGGGCTTGGCCTCAACATCTCCCAGCGCCTGGTGGGGCTGATGGGCGGGGAGATCACCGTGCAGAGCAAACCCGGGGTGGGCTCCACCTTCCTGTTCGAGATCCCCATCTCCCAAGCGGTGTACGGGGTCTCGGGGCGCCGGGTCTTCTTCGATCACCAGCCCCTGATCCTGATGATGGATGACAATGAGCTGGTGCTGGAACTGGCCAAGGACATCCTGGGGCGGGCGGGGGCGTCCGTCATCACGGTCAACAGCCTCTCCCGCGCCCGTCAGGTGCTGCGTGAAGAGGGGCATCACATCCGCCTCGCCATCCTCGACTGGCGCATGGGTCAGGAGGATGGCCTGGACTTGGCCCTCGAGATGTACCAGCACAGCCAGTGGCGGCGCCTGCCTGTCCTGATGACCAGCGCCTGGTCCAGGGAGGGGCTGCACGGGCGGATGGAAAGCATGGGACTGACCCACTTCCTGGCCAAGCCCATGACCGAAAACGCCTTGCTGGCCAAGGTGGACGAACTGCTCAACGGCAGCTCCCATGACAGCAAGGTCCGCCAGGCGGAGGCACAGGGGGATCAGCAGCAGTTCCGGGAGCTGCTGCGTGGTACCCGGGTGCTGCTGGCCGAGGACAACCGGGTCAACCAGCAGCTCATTCTGGAGTACCTGCGCCGGGTGGAGGCCAAGGTCACCGTGGTGGACAACGGCCGCGAGGCGGTGGAGCAGGTGGCGGAGCAGCCGTTCGACGTCATCCTGATGGATCTGCAGATGCCGGTGCTGGACGGGCTGGATGCCACCCGCCAGATCCGCAAGATGGTGGACAAGCATGATGTGCCCATCATCGCCCTCACCGCCAGCGCCATGCCGGGGGACAGGGAGCGCTGCCTTGGCGTCGGCATGAACGGCTATGTCACCAAGCCGGTGAGCAAGCTCGATCTCTACAACAACCTGCTGCAATGGGTGAAGAGCAGCGGCGGGGAGCCCAAGGTGCCCATCGAGGTCAAGCCGCCGGCCCTCATGGGCGTGCTGGATCTGGAGGATGCCCTGCGCCGGCTGGAGCATGACAGGGAGGCGCTGCAGATCCTCTTCAAGCTGTTCCTCTCCGAGCACAAGGACGATCTGTGGGACATCCGCACCGCCCTGCGTCGCCAGCAGCCCGAAGTGGCGTGCCGCTTGCTGCATACCCTGAAGGGGGTCTCGGCCAACATCTCCGCTTCCCGCCTGCAACTGCTGGCCGGGGAACTGGAGTGGCGGCTGCGGCTGCAGGAGGAGCTGAGCGAGGGGGAGCTCAACCAGTTGCAGCAGGTCTTTACCCAGACCCGGGAGGAGGTCTCCCACTTCCTGCTCACCGGGGAGCAGCAGGAGTCGGTCGCTTTCCCGTTTTCGCCCCCCGACAAGCGGCTCTGAGGGAGGGCAAGATAGCAATCGTTCTCAAGTCACCCGCTTCAGGCTATGATGACCCACTCGTTCGCCCCCGCCAGGGGGCGATTGTATTGAGCTTCTCTTCATGATCACGCGGCAGCGCGCCGCGACCAAGGACTTCTCTGTGAGCGTATTTTTGCGGCTTGGCTGGTTTTTCAAGGATCAGTGGCGGCGTTATCTGGTGGCCATCTCCCTGCTGATGCTGGTGGCCCTGTTTACCGTGATCCCCCCCAAGGTGGTGGGCTGGGTGGTGGATGGCATCGCCAAGGGTGACCTGGACAGCGGCACCCTGACCGGCTATCTGGCGGGGCTTTTTGGCCTGGGACTGCTTATCTACCTGCTGCGCTACGTGTGGCGGGTCATGCTGTTCGGTGCCTCCTACCGGCTCGCCTACGTGCTGCGCAACCGGCTGTTCAGCCACTTCACCCGCATGAGCCCGGATTTCTACCAGCGCCACCGCACCGGTGATCTGATGGCCCACGCCACCAACGACATCCAGGCGGTGGAGATGACCGCAGGGGAAGGGGTACTGACCCTGGTGGACTCCTTCATCGTCGGCATCCTGGTGCTCTCCATCATGTGCAGCCAGTACTCCTGGCAGCTGACCCTGCTCTCCCTGCTGCCCCTGCCGGTGATGGCCTTCTTCATGAACCGCTTCGGGACCCAGATCTACAAGGAGTTCAAGGCGGCTCAGGGGGCCTTCTCCCGCCTCAACAACAAGACCCAGGAGGCCCTCTCCGGGGTGCGGGTGCTCAAATCCTACGCGGTCGAATCCCTAGAGGACGAGGGCTTTGCCGAGCTGACCCGTCAGGCGGGGGAGCGCAACATGGCGGTGGCCCGCATCGACGCCAAGTTCGACCCCGTGATTTACCTGTGCATCGGCTGCTCCTATTTTCTGGCTGTCGCAGGGGGCAGCGCCCTGGTGCTGCAAGACAAGCTGACTCTGGGGGAGCTCACCAGCTTCACCATGTACCTCGGCCAGCTCATCTGGCCCATGTTCGCCATCGCCTGGCTGTTCAACATCATCGAGCGGGGCAGCGCCGCCTACTCGCGCATCGAAAGCCTGCTGGGGGAGCACAGCGACATCGAGGAGCCGGCCCATCCCATGGCGCTGGCCTCGGCCTTTCCCCTGCGGGTGCTGGGGCTGGGCTACCGGCTGGAGCAGCGCACCCTGTTGCAGGGGGTGGATGTCACCCTGCAGGCTGGCGCCATGCTGGGGATAGTGGGACGCACCGGGGCAGGCAAGAGCTCCCTGCTCAAGCTGCTGATGCGCCTGGCCAACCCCACGGCCGGGGAGATCCGCATGGGGGAGGTGCCCATCTCGCAACTGTCGCTGGGTGAGCTGCGCAGCCAGTTTGCCTATGTGCCCCAGGAGCCGTTTCTGTTCTCCACCACCATCGCGGCCAACATCGCCCTGGGCCGCCCCGAGGCGAGCCGGGAGGAGATTGAACGGGTGGCGCGCATCGCCTGCGTTCACGACGACATCAGTCGCTTCCCCAAAGGGTATGAAACCGAGGTGGGAGAGAAGGGGGTGACCCTCTCCGGCGGTCAGAAGCAGCGTCTGGCCATCGCCCGCGCCCTGCTGCTGGATGCCCCTATCCTGGTGCTGGATGACGCCCTCTCGGCGGTGGATGCCCACACCGAGCAGCAGATCCTGCTGGCCCTCAAGGTCCACAAGCGCACCCTGGTGCTGGTGAGCCACCGCATGACGGCGGTGGAGCAGGCGGACGAGATCCTGGTGCTGGAACAGGGCGCGATCAGCGAGCGGGGCCGTCACGAGACCCTGATGGCCAGGAACGGCTGGTACGCGGACATGGTCCGCTACCAGCGCCTGGAGCAGGACGTGGAGGAGAGCCTGTGAACAGGATGACAAGGCCCCTGGTTTCCTTCACCCCCCGCCCGGCTCCCGCGAGCGGAGAGGGGAGCAAAGAGAGTCAATTCCCGTGGAACGTTGCGCTGGAGGCAAGTCTGTGAATCCAACCATCAAACGGCTGCTCGCCTACTGCGCCAGCTACCCCCGCTGGCTGGTGCAGGCGGGCATCTGCCTGCTGCTCGCCACCGGCGCCGAGGTGGCGGGTCCCTTGCTCATCAAGCTCTTCATCGATGACTACCTGGCGCCGCGCCGGCTGGAGTGGGGCATCATCGCCGCCCTTGCCGCCGGTTATCTGGGGTTGCAGGTGTTGTCGGCGGCCGGCTTCTACCTGCAATCCCTGCGCTTCAACCGCATCGCCCAGGCGGTGGTGCAGCGTCTGCGCGAGCAGGTGTTCGCCACCGCCATCCGCCTGCCTGCCCGCTATTTCGACAAGCACCGCTCGGGCTCCCTCATCTCCCGCATCACCAACGACACCGAGGCGATCATGAACCTCTATGTCCAGGTGATAGGGCTCCTGGTGCAAAAAGTGGTGCTCCTGTGCGGCATCCTGCTCTCCATGGCGCTGCTGGACTTTCACCTGATGCTGGTGTGCGCCACCCTGCTGCCGGCGGTGGGGGCCGTGATGTGGCTCTACCAGAAACTGAGCGTGCCCGTGGTGCGGGCGACCCGATCCTTGCTCTCCGACATCAACAGCCGTCTCAACGAGTCGTTGCAGGGGATGCCGGTGATCCAGGCCATGGTGCAGGAGCGCCACTTCGCCATTGCTTTTGCGGGGGTGAACCAGCAGCACTGGCAGGCGCGGATCAAGAGCCTCAAGATCAACGGCATCCTGCTGCGCCCCCTCATCGATCTCTTCTACATGATGGTGCTCATCGGTCTGCTGGCCCTGTTTGCCCACGAGGGGCTGAGCACGGCGGGGGCCATTCAGGTGGGGGTGCTTTACGCCTTCATCAGCTATCTGGGGCGGATGATCGAGCCCCTCATCGAGATGACCAACCAGCTCAACCAGTTGCAGCAGGCCATGGTGGCGGGGGAGCGGGTATTCGCCCTGCTCGATGAAACCCGCGAGAGCACCGACGGGGAGGTGCGCCCCCTGGAGGGACGGGTACGCTTCGACGGGGTGGGCTTCTCCTACGACGGGGAGCAGCAGGTGCTGCAAGATGTGAGCTTTGCCACCCGGCCGGGCCAGATGCTGGCGCTGGTGGGCCACACCGGCAGCGGCAAGTCCACCATCATCAGCCTGCTGATGGGTTTCTACCCCCTGGATCGGGGGAGCATCCACTTCGATGATCACCCCATGAACGGCCTGGCTCTCTCGGCGGTGCGCCGCAGCATCGGCCTGGTGCAGCAGGATCCTTTCATCTTCGTCGGCACCCTGGCCGAGAACCTGCGCCTTGGGCGTGACGGCATCGAGGATGGGCGGCTCTGGCAGGCCCTGGAGGAGGTGCAGCTGGCCGATTTCGTGCGCCGCCTGCCCGATGGCCTGGCCACCCTGATGGAGGAGGGGGGCAAGAACCTCTCCGCTGGCCAGCGCCAGCTGCTCTCCTTTGCTCGCGCCCAGGTGGGGGATCCGCGCATCCTCATCCTGGACGAGGCGACCGCGAGCGTGGACTCCCAGACCGAGCTCGCCCTCTCCCAGGCGCTCTCGGCGGCACGCCGTGGCCGCACCACCATCGCCATCGCCCACCGTCTCTCCACCATTGTGGATGCCGATGAAATCCTGCTGCTCTCCCGCGGGTGGGTGAGCGAGCGCGGCACCCACGGCGAGCTGATGGCGCTGGGGGGGCATTATGCCCAGCTGTTCGAGATGCAGAGCCAGGGGGCCTGGCTTGAAGAGAAACGGGCCTGAGGCCCACCTAAAAAAACAGCCGGCATCTGCCGGCTGTTTTTTTTGACAGGCAGGGTTACACCGTGACCTTGCTGCGGCTGACCAGCTTGGGCTCCAGGGGCGGGAAGTCATCGTTGAAGAAGGTATCCGCTTCTTCAATTTGTGCCTTGCGCTGCTTCTGGATGAAGTTGTCGAAGTCGCGCTTGATCTCGGGGTCCTTGAGGGCCTCGTAGTCGAACACGTTGGCGGCATAGAGGTAGTTGAAGTAGATGTCGACGAACTCGGCGCTGGCACAGGCGGAGGTGAACTTGCTGTTCTGGCGGTCGAAGTTGACGCGGTACTGCTTGATCTTCGGCACATAGACCAGCTCGTTGCCCACCTTGAACACTTCCACTGTGACCCCCACCGTGATGGTCTTGTGAAGTCCTTGTTGTTCTCCACCCCGAAGCGGATGGCATCCCCCTGCTTTTGCAGGAACTTGTTGAAGCTGGCCAGCGCCGTGGTGCCCTGGCTCACCACCACGTCCATGATGAAGTTGATGAAGTCGGTGGCGATGCTGAGCCCCTTGATGTGGCGGCTGTAGCTCTGCTGATCGATCTTGCTCGGCCCCATCAGGGGGATCTTGGAGAGGGCCCTGGCCCAGAGATCCGCGTCCGTCTTGTACTGCTCGCCATAGGCTTCGGCGTAACGGTTGATGTAGGCGGTGACCACGGAGGTGATGGCGATGAGGTAGGCCTTCTGTTCCGCCAGCTTGGCCATGACTGCGGGATCGTCCAGCAGCTCGTTGGCCACGATGAACTCCACCAGGCCGTCCTTGTCGGCATAGGGATCACTGCCCACCGCCCGGACGGTGTCGGGCAGATTGACGTCGTTGAAGAAGGCCTCGGCCTCGGCGAACTGATCATGGTTGCTCAGGCGGTTGGCCGGTGCCTCGCGCACCAGCTGGCAGAGCACCAGCTACGGCCTCGTAGTCCGACTCGCGCCACAGGGGGGCCTGCAACTGGTTGCCGAAGGTCTTCTTGTAGGCGAGGTTGAAGTCAAACAGCACCGAACTGCAGCCGCAATCCATGGCGAAGTCGACGGTGTAGCTCAGCGGCCCGGTGGGCAGGGGCTTGCTCATCTTCCCCTTGGCGCTGAGGTTGGCATAGCACTTGAGGTACTCCCGGCCAAACAGCTCGTAGGCACGGTTGTTGTTGAAGTTGAGCTGGAAAGTACCGGCGCTCTCGCCCCCGTTGAACAACTGTTGCACGTGACTCATCTCTCTATCCTTATGGTGAGATTGGTAGACGGGTTGACCCGGTGCCGAGTGGCTACTTCCTGGCCAGCAACAGCCTAGGCTGTGTTCTTAAAGTGATGAAGATATAATCTCACATCTTCTCAACAGCTTAAGATCCATTCCGTGTCCCACCGTTATCAGCTGACTGATGCACAATGGGGGCTTATCGAGCCCCAGTTTCCTTCTCGAAGCCTGATCGGGCGCCCTACCCATGAACCGCGCCAAGTGCTCGATGGCATTCTCTGGATACTCCACACCGGAGCTCCTTGGCGAGACCTTCCAGAACGTTTCGGACCATGGAATTCGGTCTACAACACCTTCCGGCGTTGGCAGGATGCAGGCCGGATTGATGCCATTCTGGAAGCGCTGCAACTCAAGCTCAATGAAGAAGGGCTCATCGATTTCGACCTGTGGTGCCTGGACGGCTCCAATGTCAGGGTATCCAAAGATGCTGCCGGAGCGCGTAAAAAAACACTCCGGTGAATCAAGCACTTGGTCGCTCTCGTGGTGGTTTTGGCAGCAAAATTCACTTGGTCACTGATGGTAATGGTTTACCGCTGGGGTTCTGCCTTTCGCCGGAGCAATCAGCGGAAATCAGATATGCGACAAGTGCGTTGGCCATGGCAAGGATCCCGACTTCATCAGGCCGTTATCGCACGCGACCAACGCATCTTGCCGCAGATAAGGCCTATAGCAGCAGGGCTTTGCGGGCCGAACTCCGGCGCAGAGGGATAAAAGCAGTCATCCCGCAGCGCAGCGACCAGCAGCGGCACCATAAGGGACGACCTCTGGTATTAGACAAAGCTCGTTATCGCAGGCGAAATGTGGTCGAGCGGTGCTTCGGATGGCTGAAGAAGTTTCGCCGATTCTCAACGAGATATGAAAAGCTGGCGGGAAGTTTTGCTGCTTTTATCAAGCTGGCTTTCTGCCTTCGTTACTTACGAGAGCTATTGGTGGACAGAAAACCAGCATTTTGAGAACACAGCCTAGCGAGGGAGAGGGGGTTTGGTTACTGCGAATAATCCCAGTGGCGGGGGCGGGATCCTGGGCTAGCCCCCAGACGGGGAGTATTTCTCGTTGTGTTTCATTCGGATATGGCCGTCATGGTCCCGTCATCCGGGGCGGGACCTTGAAAAAAATCGGAAAAAGGGAAAAGAGAGGGGCGACCCGGGGTCAGGAAAGGCCGGTTTTATCATTTGCCAGGCAAATAGAACCTGGCCATTGCATGAATTTTGCAAATACCCTTTGGGGGGCCGCTCACAGGGATGGCACGGGAGGCTTGTCTATCGGGAAGCAGACTGGCAACATTTGTATCACATTTACTCATCGGATCAGTTTGCAATGGACCTGCAACGCCTCAAAGCCAACCTCGCCCTGCGTCTGTTCGCCTGGCGCTACATTCCCGTCATTGGTTTCTGTGCCCCCGTCATCGAGCAGATGGACGCCAGGGCGCTGCGCATCCGCATTCCGCTGGGCTGGCGCACCCGCAACCACCTGGGCAGCATGTATTTCGGGGCGCTCGCCACCGGTGCCGACCTGGTGGGGGGGCTCCTGGTCATGGAGAAGGGGCGGGCGCGGCGCAAGAAGGTGCATTTTGCCTTCAAGGATGTGCAAGGGGAGTTTTTGAAGCGCCCGGAGGGGGACGTGCAGTTTGATTGCGCGGCGGGGGAGCTTATCGACGCCATGATCGACGAGTCCCTGGCGAGCGGTCAGCGCATCAACCGCCCCATCCAGGTGGTGGCCACCTGCCCGTCGCGCAACGGCGACGAGGCCATGGCCCGCTTTGTGCTGACCCTCTCCATCAAGGCAAGCTGAAGGCCAGAGGGCGCTTGGCGCCCTTGTTCAAGCCGGTATCAAAGGATCTCGGGACTGCTCCCTTCCTTCACCACGGCCTTCATGCTTCATGCCGTTGAAGTTGACCGCCCGCTCGGCCACTGTGCTGGGTAGCGCTTGCGTGGCAGGGCGTCAGGATCAGAGGATCTCGGGGCTGACGCCTTCTTTCACGACTACCTTCATGCCGTTGAAGTTGACCACCTGCTCGGCGACTATCTTGCAGCGTTTGCGGGTCTCGACCTGACCGTCCACTTCCACCAGGCCCTCGGCGACCAGCGCCTTGGCGGCACCGCCACAATCGGCCCAACCCTGATGCTTGATCAGGTCACACAAGGCAACGAAGGGGTGACCTTCGAGCAGAAACGTCTCCATGGGAAATCCTCTAGCTGGATGAATGGCTGAAACAGCGGGGGCTCATTCTAGGCAGTTAGGCGGGGCAGGGAAAGGGCCCGGGCCGAATTGCCCCGAAAAAGGGGCGAGCACAGGCAATAAAACCAGCCCGACCGGGCTGGTTGTGTCTCTGGGGGCCACTGGCGCTCAAGGGAGTTTCACCACCGCTTCCCCCGTCACGGCGAGGGCGCCGCCCTGGGTGAAGATGCGGGTGGCCAGGGTGGCGATGGGCTTGTCGCTTCGAAGGGCAATCACCTCCACCTCCGCCGTCACCTCGTCCCCCACGAACACCGGGAGCGTGAAGGAGAGGCTCTGGCCCAGATAGATGCTCCCTTTCCCGGGCAGTTGCTGCCCGAGGAGCCCGGAGAAGAGGCTCGCCAGCAGCATTCCGTGGACGATGGGGCGCTCGAACACCGTCGTGGCGGCAAAGTCCGGGTCCAGGTGCAGGGGATTGAAATCCTCCGAGAGGCCGGCGAAGGCCGCCACCTCGGCCGGGCCGAAGCGCTTGGTCAGGCGAGCCTTCTGGCCCACGGCAAGGGGTTGTGTACTCATGCGGGTTCCTCTTCTTGCATCCTGACGCCGGCAAACACCGGATTGAGCCGTACCTTGACGTAGCTGCCGGGGGCCGCCTCCAGCCCCTCGACAGGCTGCCGGGCGGGGACGGGTTCTGCTTCGTCACGGTCTTTGATAAAGCGCATCATCTCGGGCCACCAGGAGCCGCTCTGGTGGGTCGCCCCCGCCAGCCACTGCGCCGGGCTGTCCGCCTCGACCTCGCTCTGCCAGAAGCCGTATTTGTTGGCATCCGGTGGATTGATGATGCCGGCGATGTGCCCGGATTCGGCCAGAATGAAGCGCCGTTCGCCCCCGAACAGCGCCATGCCCTGCCAGGTTCCCTGCCAGAGGGCGATGTGATCGTCCACGGCGGACACCAGCAGCACCGGGGTCTTCACCTTGGCGAGAGCGATGCGGGTGTGGCGGATCTTGAGCTCCCCCTTCACCAGCTGGTTTTCCAGGTAGAGTCGGCGCAGCAGGCTGTTGTGGATCTTGCCCGCCACGTTGGTGCTGTCGCTGTTCCAGTGCAGCAGATCGGATGCCACCGGGCTCTGGCCCTTGAGGTAGCTGTCGATGTAGTAGTTCCACTAGAGGCTGTTCTCCCGCAGCAGACTGAAGGAGACCGCCAGCTGGCGCCCGTCCATGATGCCCCTGGCCTCGTTCTGCGCCTCCAGCGCCGCGATGATGGGCTCGTGGATGAAGATGCCAAGCTCCCCGGGCTGGGAGAAGTCCAGCAGGGTGGTGAACAGGGTGGCGCTACGCACCCGCTGCTTCTGGCGCCGCGCCGCCAGCCAGCCCATGGCGAGTGACAACGCAGTGCCACCGATGCAGTAGCCGATGCCGTGCACCTCCCGCTCGCCGGTGGCTGCCTCCACGGCGTCCAGGGCGGCGATGACCCCGTCCACCACGTAGTCGTCGAGATCGACCTGCCCCTGTGCCACCCCCGGGTTGCGCCAGGAGATCATGAAGACCGTCTGCCCCTGGGCGACCAGCCAGGCCACCAGGGAGTTCTGGGGGCGCATGTCCATGATGTAGTACTTGTTGATGAAGGGGGGCACGACCAGCACCGGGGTCTTGCCCACCGTCGCTGTGGTCGGGCTGTACTGGATGAGCTCAAAGAGCTCGGTGCGCAGCACTACCCGGCCCGGGGTGGTCGCCAGATCCCGGCCGAGCTCGAAGGCGGACTCGTCGGTCAGGCGGATGTTGAGGTGATCGGCGCTGCGCTCCAGATCTTCGGCCAGGAGCGCAAGGCCGCGCACCAGATTCTGGCCGTCGGACTCCAGGGTGAGCTTGAGCAGCTCCGGGTTGGTGGCCAGGAAGTTGCTGGGAGCCATGGCGTTGACGTACTGGCGGGTGAAAAAGCGCAGTCGCTCCCGGCTCTTCTCGGGCACGCCCTCCAGGGCATCCACCGCCGCCAGCAGGTGTCTTGCGGTCAGCAGATAGGATTGCTTGAGGTAGTCATAGAGGGGTTGCTCGCTCCAGGCGTCGGCCTTGAAGCGGCGATCGCTGCGATCCGGGGTGATCACCGGCTCGCTCGGCTGGCCTGCACTCTTGAGCAGGGTGTGCTGCATCAGCTTGAGCTGATCCTGCCACCAGTTCATCTGGGACTGGATCAGCTGCCAGGGCTGCTGGCTGCCCTGCTCCAGCACCTGGCCCAGATCGTCCAGACTGGTCTGCAGCAGGGCCTGGGCGGTGCGCTCGGTCTGGGCTCTGGCCATGGCCAGCAGCTTGTCGTTGTAGTGGGCCAGGGCCTCGAACAGCGGGCCGTAAGATGATTGGCTCATGTGTTCTCCTTCACCCACGCCCGGGGCGGGCACTTGCCCGTTCTGTCGAGTCGTGGGGAGATGTGGCTGCCCGCAAGACGGGCAGCCAGGGGTTATCAGGCCTTGCCCGTGCTCTTCTTGATGCCATCTGCGGTCAGGGCATCCAGTTCTTCCTTGAACTGCTGGCCGAGGGTGCTGAGCTTCTGGATGTCATCCAGCATCTGGCGGGAGAGCTGGCTGGCGCTCTCCAGCTGCACGGTGCCGAGGGCCGCCAGGCTCTGGGCATCCTGCACCTTGCCGACGGCCTGCAACTGGTTGAGCCCCAGTTCGGCGTAGGCATTGGCGGACACCAGTTGCAACCGGGTCAGCTGTTCGATGTTGCTGGCCAGCAGCTGGTTGTAGCGGGTGAGGGGAGCGGCAAAGCCTTGCATCTGCTCGGTAAAGCTCTTGATCACGTCCATATTCATCATGGGTCTCCGGTTCGGCAGAACACTGTTTTTGCGGGTCAATCGACCCTTCTTGCGGGTACAGCACGTCATCCCTGTGTTACGTGTTGTTTGCTCTGTTCAAACACACGTTTGAGCATTCTGCAACCAATCCACCTTTGGTATAAATGTTAGTTTCTGTTTGAATTTTCCAATCCGCCGAGAGAGCCATCCCCGGGTTCAGACGAGAGGTGACGCAGGGCAGGGGGCGGGGTCTCGTTCCCCGGGGCCTGCGCTGGTACCCTTGAGCCACACCCTCTTCACAAGGAATCCCCGATGAAACCGTTCGCCCTGCTGCTCGGCTGTGGTGCCCTGACCCTCGCCGGTGTCGCCCAGGCCAGCACGCCGGTCCAGATCTCCCTGCCCGGTGTCAACCTGCCCTCGTCCAATCAGGTGGAAGGGGCAAGGGCTTCCTTCCTCTACGGCCGCACCGGCCAGGTGAAGGGGATCGATCTGCCGGTGTTCGCCCTCTCCGACGTGGATCAGTTCACCGGCCTGCAGCTTGGTGTGTTCTTTGGCGCGAGCCGGGTGCGCCATCAGTTTGGCGGGGTCGCCATCAACGCCGTCAACTGGCACGAAGGGCAGGATACCGGCCTCAATCTGGGCTTCGTCAACCTGACCAACAATGTGAAGGGGCTCAACTGGGGGGCGGTCAACATCGCCCAGGGCAATGCCCTGGCCAACGTCGGCTTCGTCAACTATGCCGAACGCACCACGTTCCAGCTGGGATTCGTCAATGCCACCAAGCACCTGGACGGCTTGCAGATTGGCCTGGCCAACTACGCCGAGAACGGCATCTTCCCCATTCTGCCCCTGATCAACTTCAAGAAATCCTTCTAGGGACCAACTTGCCCTTGCTTTAGGAGGGGCAGCCATTACCCTGTGCTCCATCAAGGCTGCACAGAGGTAACAGGGGCATGACAACGGAACACATGGACGCCATCGGCATCGGCTGGGACGTGAGGGGCTGGCAGGGCAATGCCCAGGCGGTGGCGGTGGTGGGTTGGCAGGCCCGGGAGTCGCGTCTGCACTGGCTCGGGATCTCCCCCCTGTTTCGCCTGAGCTCCCGGGTCGCGCCGGATCTGGATGCCCTGCTGCGCCCGGCCCTGCAAGACGAGGTGGCGCTGATGCAGGTGCTGGCCTGCCCGCGCCTTGCTCTCGGCATCGATGCGCCCCTGGCCTTTCCCCGCGCCCTCGCCGATCTGCTGGCGGGGTGGGGGAGCGGCTTTCCCGTGCCCCAGCGGGAGATTGACAACCCTTACGCCTACCGGGATTGCGAGCGCTGGCTCTATCAGCACTATGGCAAGAAGCCCCTCTCCGCCACCTTCGACAGGCTCGGCAACAACGCCACCCTGGCCCTCTCCATGCTGCCGCGCCTCGGGGATCTGCAACTGGTGCCAAAACGGGCGAGGGCTGCCGGGCGCGCGGTGCTGGAGGTCTATCCCGCCCTGGCCAAAATGGGGGGCAAAGCCTCTGCTGTGCGGCCCGAGCTGCAACCCCACCTGCCAGCAATCCTCATCCCTGGAACGGATCCCTATGATGCCGCGCTCTGCGCCCTGATGGCCCTGCAATATGCGGCCGAAGGGGCCGTCACCTCGCTGCCTGCTCTGGTGGACCTGCCGGAGGAGATGGCACCGGACGAAGGCTGGGTCTACCACTTCGCCCGGGATTGAGACGCCCAAGCACCGCGCTCCCTCTGACGACTGCTGGCGACTCGCTGCAGTCACGGCACTGGTGACGTGACTTGCTGTCGCCACTGCGTATGGCTTGCCGTTGCCACGGTGTCAGGCAAGGGGAGGCCGCCTTTGTCCTGTGATCTTCCGACGTCTCCTTGACCCTTGCCCTTGTTGCCTTACTTTGCGACTGCCGACTGCCGACTGCCGACTGCCGACTGCCGACTGGCGCCTTTTCATCGGACCTCATCCTTGATCCCGACTGTTCATGGCTGGTTTAAAAATCACCTTGTATGCCATCAGACAAGAGACGTACAAGTACATTTATCACCCCGCAGCAGCGGGGAGATGGCTCCAGGGTTGTACAGAAACAGGGTAGCGGGGGTCAAATATGCGGCAGGTTAAGCCTGCAGAAGCATAAATAGGGAGTCAGGGCGTTAATTGCTGGAAGAGCCGTCTCTTCATCCGATATATTGCCTCTTTTCCTCAGGCTTCTTGTCCGGTGGTGTCGATGAAACGCATTCTCTCTATCCAGTCCCACGTGGTGTTTGGCTGTGCCGGCAACAGCGCCGCCGTGTTCCCCATGCGCCGTCTCGGCATGGAGGTGTGGCCCATCAATACGGTGCAGTTCTCCAACCACACCCAGTACGAGGCGGGTTGGCAGGGAATGGCAATGCCGGCGGGCCACATTGCCGCCTTGTGCCAGGGGCTTTGCAATATCGAGGTGCTGGCGCGCTGCGATGCGGTGCTAAGTGGCTATCTGGGCTCGGCGGAGCAGGGGGACGAGATCCTGGCGGTGGTGGCGGCGGTGAAACGAGCCAATCCGGCGGCCCTCTATTTCTGCGATCCCGTGATGGGGCATCCGGAGAAGGGGTGCATCGTCGCCCCGGGCGTCACCCGCTTTCTCACCGAGCAGGCCCTGCCGGTGGCGGACATCATGGCCCCCAATCTGCTGGAGCTGGAGACCCTGTGCGATGTCCATCTGACAACCCTGGCCCAGACCCGGGTCGCCGCACGCCAGTTGCTGGAGAAGGGGGTGAAGATGGTGCTGGTCAAGCACCTGGGTCGCGCCGCCAGCGTCCCCGGCCGCTTCGAGATGCTGCTTGCCACCCCCGAGGGAGACTATCTGATCGCCCGTCCCCTTTACGATTTCGCGCGCCAACCGGTGGGCGTGGGGGATCTCATCAGCGCCCTGATGTTGGCCAACCTGCAGGCGGGATATGATGGGGTGAGCGCCTTCGAGCGCACCAACGCCGCGGTGGATGCGGTGCTGAGACAGACCTGGGAGGCGAATGCCTACGAGCTGCAGCTCATCGCGGCCCAGAGCGCCTTTGCCGAGCCGCAGATTGCCCACAGGGCCGAGCGCCTGGCCTGACGCCATTGATCAGCCCGTGACGGGACGAGCTGATCAAGGTTCAGCTTGCGGCACTGATCGGTGTTGCATCCTGAAAATGTTCGACCCTGGGGAAGGGGTCGTAGAAGTGGTGCAGCAGGGCCTTCCACTCCTGGTACCGGGGGGAGCCCCTGAACCCCCGGGTGTGATCTTCCAGCCGCGCCCACTGCACCAGCAGCAGGTAGTGATGGGGATCGTCCAGGGCACGCTGCAACTGGTGGCCCAGGTAGCCGGGCATGGCGCTGATGATGTGCTGGGCTCGGGCGAAGGCCTGCTCGAAGTCAGTGGCCTTGCCGGGAATGATCTGCAGATGGGCGACTTCCAATATCATGATGGCTCCTTGCCGATGAGTCTGATTGAACCAAAAACCTATGTACGCCGAGCCTTGGAGGGGGCAAGACCGGCACGCTGTCCGGTCTTGCCAGGCCGTCTGCCTCAGAGCTGCTTGTAGAAGAACTGGGTGGCGGCGAGGGTGCCGTCCCCATTGCGGGCGAAGTCCGGGATCTGGCCGGCCTCCTGATAGCCGAGCTGGCGATAGAGGCTGGAGGCCACGTCGCCGACCCGGGTATCCAGCACCAGCAAGGTACGCCTGGCGTCCCGGGCCCCTTGCTCCATGGCGTTCATCAGGGCGCGGCCCACCCCCTTGCCACGGGCCTGGCTGTGGACCATCAGCTTTTCCACTTCGGCCCTGTGGCCCCCGTTGGCCTTTGTGCACAGGGAGAGCTGCAGGGCGCCCACCAGATGGTGCTGATCAAACGCCACCCAGAGCTTGCGCACTCCATCCGCCAGCTCCCCCTCGATGCCTTGCCAGTACGCCAGCCCCTGCTCTTCCTGCAGGGGAGGCAGAAAGCCCACCGAGGCACCGCTGGCCACGCAATCTTGCAGCAGGGCGATCAGCGCCGGTTTGATGCCTCTGGTGCTCTCGACCTCAAGGATCTCCATTGAATGTCCTCATCTTCTCTCTTGGCCCACGTGGGGGATTAACGTCTCGGGCGCGGACTCTCCTGCCGGTGCTATTATCATCCGGTCAGGTGCGCCGTCTCTTAATGGATCAGTCCCTGCGCTGCCAGCCACTGGAACAGCAGGCGGGAGACGGGGGAGACTTCGGCCAGGTGGCGGCTGTCCAGCCAGCGCAGCTCGGCGATCTCCGCCGAGGCGACGGGCGTGCCGTCGGCGTCCCCCGTGTAGCAACGCAGATTGACATTCACCCCTTGCGGCTTGCCGTCCGCCTGGGCGCTGAACTCGCAGGCGAACGCCAGGGTGTCGGGTTTCAGGATGACCGCGAGCTCTTCCTCGATTTCACGAACGAGGGCCGCCTCGTCGCTCTCGCCCGGCTCGCGCTTGCCCCCCGGAATGTAGTAGATGTCCTTGCCGTGGGAGCGGGCGCACAGCAGTTGTCCCTCCTTGAAGGTCAGCCAGGCGAGTTTGTCGATCATGGGCAGATTCCTCTTGTTGCCGCTTGTCAAAGGGGGGGGCTCGCTGCTCGCACAGGGTGCGATAGGAGCGGGTTTCCCGCATCTCGGGCGCCAGTCCCAGCCGGCTAGCCAGCGCCAGCAACTGCGCGCGGTAGGCGGGCAGGGCGGTCTCGTCGTCAGTCATGATGGCGAGCTCGGCAAAATCACCGACGCCTGCCAGGTGATCCACCGTGACGTGGAAGGCCCCCAGAAAATAGATGCTGCGCCGCTTGTCGATGGTCAGCACCGGCTGGTAGCCCAGGGTGCGCACCATGCTGGCCGCCTTGTCCGCATCGGTGATGTTGACCGCCTCGCAGCGATCGGGTCCGGGTCCTTTGACTATCCAGAGCCGGATGCCGCTGGGGGCCATGGTGCGGATGATCAGGCTCTTCTCTGCCCGGGCCAGGGCGCCATCTGCCGTGTCGAAGTAGCAGTCCTGCTCATGATTGTCCGCCACCATCACCTCGGGGCTGAGGGCCGTGAGGGTATGCACAAAGGCGGCGCTGTCCGTCAGGCGGTATTTGAACTCCACCTCGAAGCGCCCCTGAAAGTGGGTGGCCATGGCCTTGCGACGGCTCCCGAACGGCAAATGAATAGGGCAGCCTAGCAAAAGTGCCGGGCTCTCCCAAGCATCGGGATCACAGCTTCGCATCGACTGCCGACTTTATGACCAGATGGTGAGGGGAAATCCGCCCTGGTGCACAGCTTGTGGCCCGGTGGCTGGGCGCCGTACGGGGGCTGTGCTCTAATAAGCTCCCTCTTTGGCGGTATTTCCGCCCTGAACAACGACAACGAGGCGGCGGCCCCGGCCGCGCCAGTGGAGCCACAGATGCAGATCACCTCACAGCCCCCCTTTATCGGACTGGGCGTGGCGGGCAACTTCGCCGGTCACCTGGAGCAGGCAGGGGAGGCGGCGGACTTCGTCGCCGTCAAGGTTGACGACAAGGTCGCCCCCAAGGCGCTGTTCCCCTTCTATGTGCCGAACCATCCCGGCCAGCTCGGGGTCTTTCCCCTGAGCGGCGATGCCATCTTCCTGCCGGAGGCGGCGGTGAGCGGGGACGAGAAGGTGCAGATTGAACCCGAGGTGGCACTGTGGTGCGAGCTGGAGTACGCGGGGGAGCAGGTGGTGGCCATCCATCCCAAGGCGTTTGGCGCCTACAACGACTGCTCCATCCGTCGCCCCAATGCCAACAAGATCAGCGAGAAGAAGAACTGGGGTGAAGAGAGCAAGGGGCTGGCCGCGAACCTGCTGCCCCTGACCCACTTTGCCGCAGGATGCGAGCTCGATGACTACCGCATCGCCTGCTATCTGGAGCGGGACGGGGAGCTGCACCCCTACGGGATCGACAGCGCGGCGGTGGACTACAGCTACTTCCACGGTCAGTTGCTGGCGTGGGCCATCGACAAGTTCAACCATCAGCAGGACGAAGGCCCGGCCGAGCATATCCAGGGGCTGCTGGCCCAGGCGGGGCGCCCGGCCCATGCGCTCATCAGCATTGGCGCCACCCGCTACACCCCCTTTGGCGAGACACACTTCCTCGCTCCCGGTGACACCGCCTGCGTGGTGGTCTACCCCGCCAGTCGCTACAGCGAGAGCGACATTCGCGAAGCCATCGCGACCCGCCGCGTTGGCGCCGATGTCTCTGTCCTGCTCCAGGCGGTCAAGACCCGTTGATCGCGATGCCTTCCCAACCTGGGGAGGCATCTTCTTTCTCTATTATGCCTGCGCACACTCCATGCTGGCGTCATGCATGATCAGCCGAAAGAGGAGTGGCAGATCAGGTGGGTTGCCATGGTGGTGATCAGAGAGTGCAGGGAGCAGGATCTGGCGGCTTGCTCAGCCTTTACGCCGAGCTCAGACCACGGGATCCCGTGATGCCGCTTTCCATGGCGAGGGAGACGCTCGCGAGCCTGCTGGCCAGGCCCGAGGTGCGGATCATCGTGGCGAAGGTGGGCGGTGAGCTCGCCGCCACCTGCCAGCTCGGGGTGATCCCGACCCTGAGCAACGGCGGCAGGCCCTTTGGCATCATAGAGCACGTGGTAACGGCCTCTGCGTTCCGACGCCAGGGGCTGAGCCAGAAGGTGCTTGAACAGGCGCTCTCCCTGGCCTGGGGGCTGGATGGCTACAAGGTGATGCTGCTCTCGGGGGAAGGGCGCGATGAAGCCCATCGCCTCTATGAGAAGCTGGGCTTCAAGGCGGGCATCGAGAAGGGGTTTGTCATCAAGCAGGCAGAGGCCCAGGGCTGCACCTTGACGAGGTTCGGCCCCAAGGCTTAGCATCGGCGCTTTTGCCATAAATTGAGCCAACAATTCATGAAGATAGAACCAGCACAAACCGAGGATTACCCGGCCCTGATCGCTCTCTGGGAGGCCTCGGTACGCGCTACCCATCACTTCCTGCAAGAGGAAGACATCGCCACCCTCAAGCCTCTCATCCTCGAACACTATTTCGATGCCGTGCGCCTTTATTGCGCCAGGCAGGATGGCGTGATCGTCGGTTTTATCGGGGTGGCTGAGGGCAATATCGAGATGCTGTTCATCGCTCCCGAGGCGAGAGGGGGCGGGGTCGGCCGCCAGCTGGTGGACCACGCCATCCGTTGTCTGGGGGCGACTCGCGTGGACGTCAACGAACAGAATGCCCAGGCTGTCGGCTTCTACCAGCACCTGGGCTTCGAGGTGACGGGGCGCTCCCCCCTGGATGGCCAGGGCAAGCCCTATCCCCTGCTGCACATGGCCTTGGCCGCCGGTTAAGGGCGCCAGAGCATAAAAAAACCGCCCTCGGGCGGTTTTTTGTTGTTCAGGACGCAGTGCTCGCGCCGCCTCACTCCTCGTTGGAGTTGTCCTGATAGTCGCCCCGCTGGGCCTTGGGCAGGCGGCGCATGGGGGCGAAACCGATGTCCTCGCCCACCACTTCCCGCTTGCGGGACTTGTTTTGCGCAGGCTGGGCCGGCTTCTTGGCGCCATCCCCCTTGCCTTTCCCGGCGGCGGGTTTGCCCTTGGCGTTGGCATGGCCACGGGCGCGGGGCGGGTTTTGCACCGGCTTGCTGCCCGGCAGGGTCTGGCGGCTCGGCTTGCCGCTCGGCTCGTACCCTTCCAGGATCTCCACGGTCAGGGATTGGCCGATCAGCGCCTCGATCTCCTTGAGCTGACCCAGCTCGTCCTGGCTCACCAGGGAGATGGCCTCGCCGCCGCGCCCGGCACGGCCGGTGCGGCCGATGCGGTGGATGTAATCCTCCGCCATCTGGGGCAGCTCGAAGTTGATCACGTGGGGCAGCTGATCGATGTCCAGACCCCGTGCGGCGATATCGGTGGCAACCAGCACCCGCACCTTGCCTTCACGAAAATCCGCCAGCGCCCGGTTGCGGGCCCCCTGGCTCTTGTCACCGTGGATGGCGACCGTATCCAGGCCATCTTTCTGCATCTGCTGGGCGAGCCTGTCGGCAATCTGCTTGGTGCGCACGAACACCAGCACCCGCTGCCAGTTGCCACGGCCAATCATGTGGGAGAGCATCTCCCGGCGGCGTTCCCGATCGACCTGGATGATGCGCTGGCTTACCTGCTCGGCGGCGGTGTTGCTGGGATCCACCTCGATGAGGGTGGGATCCTTGAGCAGATCGTCCGCCAGCGCCTTGATGTCATTGGAGAAGGTGGCGGAGAAGAGCAGGGTCTGACGCTCCTCCGGCAGGGCCTTCATGATGCGGCGAATGTCGGTGATGAACCCCATGTCGAGCATTCTGTCCGCTTCATCCAGCACCAGCACCTCGAGGGCGCTCAGGGTCAGGGCGCCCTGGGTCAGCAGATCCAGCAGGCGGCCCGGGGTGGCGACCAGGATGTCGACCCCGAGCTTGATGGCGTCCAGGTTCGGCTTGATGCTGACGCCGCCATAGGCGATCAGGGTACGAAACGGCAGGTGGTGGGCATATTTGATGATGCTCTCGCCCACCTGGGCGGCCAGCTCCCGGGTCGGGGTCAGCACCAGGGCTCGCACCTGGCGACGACCGCCACGGCCGTGGTTGGCCAGCAGTCGATGAAGCATGGGCAGGGTGAAACCGGCCGTCTTGCCCGTGCCTGTCTGGGCGCCGCCCAGCACGTCCTGCCCGGCCAGGATGGCGGGAATGGCTTGCTGCTGGATGGGGGTGGGTTGTTCGTAACCCAGCTCCTTGACGGCCCGCAGGATGTGCGGTGACAGACCCAGTTCATTGAATGACATGTTCGAGGGACACTCCGAGCCTTGGGCTCAACGGGTGACGGCAGCCTTGGTCCGTCACGACATGGAAAATAGGGTGGGCCGCCATCGAGGCTGGGCCTGAGCCCGGCAAAGCGACCGCACAAGAGACAGTGGGCGCGTAATATAGCAGATGCGAGGCGCACGCGCAGCAGCCGTGTCGCGAGCAGGGTTGCCACGGCCATCCCGGCAGGGAAAGGCCAGGGGGCGCTAAGAGGGGCCCCCCTGGCCTCGGCGCACGCCCGTCAGAGCAGTCCCTCGATGGCCTGCACCAGATCCTCCGGCCTGGTCTGGGGGGCGAAGCGGTCCATCACCCGGCCTTCACGGTCAATCAGGAACTTGGTGAAGTTCCACTTGATGGCCTCGCTGCCAAGGAGTCCGGGCTTTTGCTCCCTGAGCCAGCGATAGAGGGGGTGGGCCCCGGCGCCGTTGACCTCGCACTTGGCCATCAGGGGGAAGCTGACAGGGTAGTCGAGCGAGCAGAAGCGGGCGATCTCCTCGGCATCGCCCGGCTCCTGATGGCCGAACTGATCGCAGGGAAAGCCCAGGATCTCGAAGCCTTGGGGGCCGAACTGGCGATAGAGGGCCTCAAGCCCGGTGTATTGGGGGGTAAAACCGCAGCGGCTTGCCACGTTGACCACTAGCACGACACGGCCCTGCAGATCGGCGGTGGACCAGGCCGTGCCATCGAGTCGTTGCAGGGGGATGAGGGGCAGGGGCATGGTTTCTCCTGATGCAAGAGGGGCGACAAGGCGCCCGGGGACAATCCTTGCACGTTAACGGGCCGAGGGCCGGGGAGCAAGGGGGAGGGCGTCTGTTCCCCCCAGACTCCTATTGATGGCGGGACTTCTCAAGAGAAGCAATCCGGTTTGTGCCGATGGTCCGAAGTCGCTACAAAGCGCACTCTCTCCCCTCGCTGCGAGCCTATCTTGGATTATCAAGCCGTCATGGATGCCATCTACACCCGGGGTTGGGTGATAGTGGATGATTTTTTAACCGCCGCCGAGGTGGATGCCCTCAAGGCCTGCCTGCCGGACGAGTGGCGACCGGCGGGGATCGGGCGCGAGACCCTGCATCAGGACAACCGCGATATCCGTCGGGATCAGATCCACTGGCTCGACGCCTCCCTCGGCGCGCCGGTGGCCGACTATCTGGCCCGGATGGAGTCCCTGCGTCTGGCCGCCAATCGCAGCCTGATGCTGGGGCTGTTCGACTACGAGGCCCACTTTGCCCGCTACCGTCAGGGGGACTTCTACGTCACCCATCGCGACGCCTTCGCCGGGCGATCCAACCGCCGGCTCACCTCGGTGTTCTACCTGAACAACGACTGGCAGCCAGAGGCGGGGGGAATATTGCGGGTCTATGACGACAGCGAGCAGTTTCTGATGGATGTCTCCCCCCGGGGCGGGCGGCTGGTGCTCTTCCTGTCTGAAGAGTTTCCCCACGAGGTGCTGCCCGCAAGCCGGGAGCGCTACAGCATTGCCGGCTGGTTTCGGGTCAACGGCAATGGCGCCGGGCGGGTCGATCCCCCCCGCTGAGCGCATTTCATCCTGTTTCTGACACAGGAAGAGACTTTTATCTGTCCGGGCAGGGGGAGGTGCGCCCCATCGGCTGACAAGGCTTCCCCTCCCTTGCTACACTGCCCGCACTTATGTTCGTTTCTGGCTTCGTCCGGTTTTCATGCGGTTGGGTTTGACATGGTGATGACGAAGCCGCTTCTCCCAAGGGATCACATCTAATGAAGAACATGCATGTCTTGCTGCTGTGCGGCGGTGGCGGCTCCGAGCACGAAGTCTCGCTGCGCAGCGCCAATTTCCTCGAAAAACAGCTCGGGCTCCTGCCCGGTATCGAAGTGACCCGGGTCGAGATGTTTGCCGACCGCTGGCTCTCCGCCGACGGTCGCGAGTGCAAGCTGGGGCTGGACAAGCTGCTCTCGTTCGACAGCGTGGCCCGTCCGGTGGACTACGTGGTGCCCTGCATCCACGGCTATCCCGGTGAGACCGGCGATCTGCAATCCTTCCTCGAGCTGGCCGGCCTGCCTTATCTGGGTTGTGACGCCGAGGCGAGCAAGGTGTGCTTCAACAAGATCACCACCAAGCTGTGGCTCACCGCCATCGGCATCCCCAATACCCCCTACCTGTTCCTGACCGAGCAAGGCGAGGCGAGCCTGATCGAGGCGAAAGCGGCGCTGGCCAAGTGGGGCAAGGTCTTCATCAAGGCGGCCTCCCAGGGCTCTTCCGTGGGTTGCTACTCCGCCAGCAACGAGGCAGACCTGGTGAAGGGTATTGCCGATGCCTTCGGTTACTCCGAGCAGGTATTGATCGAAAAAGCGGTCAAGCCCCGCGAGCTGGAAGTGGCGGTCTACCAGTATGGTGACGAGCTGGTGGCCACCTATCCGGGGGAGATCTGCGTACCCCAGGACAAGTTCTACACCTATGAAGAGAAGTACAGCAGTGCCAGTCACACCGAGACCGCGCTCAAGGCCGAGGGACTGACTCAGGCGCAGGCTGACGCCATTCACGAGTACGCGCTCAAGGCGTTCCGTCAGCTCAAGCTGACCCACCTGTCGCGCATCGACTTCTTCCTGACCGAAGAGGGGGAGATTTTGCTCAACGAGATCAACACCTTCCCGGGCATGACCTCCATCTCCATGTTCCCGAAACTGCTGGAGCACCACGGCCACAGCTTCGCGCACTATCTGGAGCAGATCCTGCGAAAGGCGGTCTGATGTCGCCAGACCCGGTTGCAACGGATGGTGAGTAGGGGCCTCAGGGCCCCTTTTTTCATGGGGGGAAGCGGGCAGAGCGCGGGGAGGGAAGGGGGCAGGGCGCCGCCCGGCAAGCCTTGCCGCCAGGAGGGCGCGCCGTTACAATCAGCCCCCTTTTGTCCCGCCACAGGCACCGTCAGAGCCGCGTTCCATGAAGCCCATCCCCGATCACGCCGTCAACCGCCTGCGCATCTGGCGCAAGAGCGTCTCGACCCGACCCTTTCTTGCCCGTGGCGGCAGCGTGCCACGCTGTGATGCCTGCCAGCTGCGCCACGACTGGTGTGCCTGCGACTGGCGCCCGGCGCTCAAGGCCGAGGCCGGTTTCTGCCTCATGATGTATGACAGCGAGCCCATGAAGCCCTCCAACACCGGGCGCCTCATCGCCGACGTGCTGCCGGACTCCACCTGGGCCTTTCTCTGGTCGCGTACCGAACCCCATCCCGAGCTGCTGGCCCTGCTGGCGGATCCCGCCTGGCAGCCCTACTTGGTCTTTCCCGCCTGCGAGAAAGCGCCCGACCGCCTGACCGGCGAGGTGGTACTGGCCCCCGGCAAGAAGCCGCTGTTCATCCTGCTGGACGGCACCTGGCCCGAGGCGCGCAAGATGTTCAACAAGAGTCCCTATCTGGACGGCTTCCCGGTGCTCGCCATCAAGCCGGATGCGCTCTCTACCTACGGCATGCGCGTCGCCCACAGCGACGAGCACCTGTGCACCGCCGAGGTGGCCGCCTGCGTGCTGGAAGTGGCCGGGGAGCTGCGGGCGGGACAGGCGCTGCAGCTCTGGTTCAATCTCTTCAGCAGCCGCTACATGGCTGGCCGGGTTAGCCGTGCACCCGGTGCTGATGAAGGGCCCCTGCTGGAGGGGCTGGAGGCCATCAAGGGCCAGAGCCGCGCTCTGGATTAATCCTCATCAGCAGCCGCTACATGGCTGGCCGGGTAAGCCGTGCGCCCGGTGAGGATGAAGCGCCCCTGCTGGAGGGGCTGGAGGCCATCAAGGGCCAGAGCCGCGCTCTGGATTAATCCTCATCAGCAGCCGCTACATGGCTGGCCGGGTAAGCTGTGCGCCCGGTGCTGATGAAGCGCCCCTGTTGCAGGGGGTGGAGGCCATCAAGGGCCAGAGCCGCGCTCTGGATTAATCCTCATCAGCAGCCGCTAGATGGCTGGCCGGGTAAGCCGTGCACCCGGCGAGGATGAAGCGCCCCTGTTGCAGTGGGTGGCGGCTATCAAAGCACAGGCCCTCTCGCACGCTGATTAATGAAAATAAGGAATTAGTTGGCTGCCATTGTTTCGTTGGCTTCATGAGCCCGCCCTCGCTAGGATAGCGACCTGTTGACTCCTTCAGGCTCCAGGCCATGCCGGGCGCCGCCAATCACACGAGGTCTATGGATGGAACTGGAACTGCTCACCCTGGTCGCCCTGTTCGGGGTGGCCCTCATCGCCGGCTTTATCGATGCCATCGCCGGGGGCGGAGGGCTCTTGACGGTGCCGGCCCTGCTGGCCACCGGCATGCCGCCGGCCCTGGTGCTTGGCACCAACAAGTTGCAGAGCAGTTTCGGTTCTTTCTCCGCCACCTGGTTTTATGCCCGCAAGGGGCTCCTTGAGTGGGCCATCATCTGGCCGGCTGTCATCTGCACCTTCATCGGGGCGGCCATCGGCACCCTGGCGGTGCAGACCATCGATGCCGCCATCCTGGAGCGGCTGCTCCCCTTCCTGCTGATGGCGTTTGCCTGCTACTTCTACTTCTCCCCCAGGGTGAGCGATGCGGAGAGCCAGCGCCGCCTCACCCCCATGGCGTTCGCCCTGCTGGTGGGAGGGGGCGTGGGCTTTTATGACGGCTTCTTCGGGCCGGGCACGGGGTCGTTTTTTGCCATCGGTTTCGTGGCCCTGGCGGGCTTCGGCATGGCGCGGGCCACCGCCCACACCAAGCTGCTCAACTTCACCTCCAACATCGCTTCTCTGCTCTTCTTCACCCTGGGGGGCAAGGTGGTGTGGAGCGTGGGGCTGTGCATGGCGCTGGGGCAGTTCATCGGGGCGCGCATGGGCTCCAAGCTGGTGCTCAAGAAAGGGGTGAAGCTCATCAAGCCGCTGCTGGTGACCGTCTCCCTGGTGATGTCCGCCAAGCTGGTGTGGAGCCAGTACCCCGAGCTCTTTGCCTGGTTGGGCTGAGCCGGTACCCGCCATGACGAGGGCCCGATCGCAGATCGGGCCCTCTTGCGTTTCAGCCCAGTGCCGAAAGTTGCCGGAAATGGGCTTGCAGCGCCTGCACCAGGCGGGCAATGCGATCGCGCTTGAGGCTGTTTGGCCGATAGACCAGGTGGAGCGGGCGGCCCAGTCCCGGCAGGGGGCGTGCCTGTGTCCCCTGCTCACCCACCAGCGCCAGCAGGCCGGCGGGCAGGAGCACGGGGCCAATGCCTGCCTTGGCCAGCTCGATCAGTGCCAGGTAGGAATCGAGCTCCATGGCGGGGATAAGCCCGAGGGCGGCCAGGGGCTCGCGCAGATAGCGGTTGGAGGGGTTCTCCAGATCCATGGTCAGGATATTGCGCACCTTGCCCTGCATCCCCTTACTCACGTCGCCTTCAGTCAGTTGCTTGCTGGTCACAGTTTCTTGCAAGGCGCTCTGGTGATCCGGCTGCGCCGCCTCATCCAGAGCGTCCCCCACCAGATAGAAGGGCTCCTCCAGCAGCCGTTCGGCACACAGCCCATGGCCCGGCGGCAGGCGACCGGCGCAGATCCCGAGCAGGGCATCCCCGCCGCGCACCCGGGCCAGAATGACCGGGGTGTGGTGGGTAGAGAGGGCAATGTGGGGATCCCGTTCAAGGTAGGCGTGCATGAAGCGGGCGAGGTAGCCCGCCAACAGGGTTTCGGAGCAGGCGATGGACAGAGGGGTCTGATCCGTGAGGATCTGGCTGTCCGCCAGCACCCCCTTCATTTCGGCGAGGCTCGGGGCTACCCGGGCGAGCAGTTCACGGGCCTGGGGAGTGAGGCGGATATGACGGCCATCCGGCTCGATGAGCTTCTTGCCAAGGCGCTGCTCCAGCTGGGCGATGCGCTTGCTGACCGCCGACTGACTGATATAGAGGCGGCTTGCAACCTTGGCCATGGTGCCCTCGCTTGCCAGCAGGCAGAGTGTCTCCAGCCCTTCCAGTAACATGCGTCCTCCCTCCTCGTGTGTTGGACGCGGTTACCTTAGGGGCTGGTGGCATCAGGGGCAAGTACCGTTTGCGGCCCTTGATAGCGGCCAGCGCCACGCCTTGACGGGGGGCGCGAAGATCACCAGGTTGCCAATGAGACTCACCACCACGCCGACGATGGAGACCGTCTGCCAGACAAAGCCTTCATAGAAGGTGGAGAGGGTGAGGGCCACCAGGGGGAAGAGCACGGTGGCGTAGGCCGCCTTGCTGGCACCGATGCGCCCCACCAGGGTGAGGTAGGCGGTGAAGGCGATGACGGAGCCGAAGATGGCCAGATAGACCATGGCGGCGAGGTAGCGCGGGTCGGTGGGCAGGGTGAGTGACTGACCGAGTACCGTGACCCAGCCCAGCAGCAGCGCCACGCCGTAGACCATGCCCCAGGGTACCATCTGCAATACGTGATAGCCCTGGCGCTGTCCCCGGGCGGAGACCAGGTTGCCCAGGGAGAAGCAGAGAGTGCCGGCGCAGGCAAAGAGCAAGCCCTTCCAGCCGTTTGCACCCAGTTGCGCATCCGCCAGCACCGGCCAGAAGAGCAGCAGGGTGCCAAGCAGCCCCAGCAACGATCCTTGCAGCCAGCGCAGGCCCGGTCGTTTACCCTCGAACAGCCAGAGATTGAGGCCGTTGAAGATGCTGGCGCTGGCGAAAATCACCGCCGACAGACCGCTCGGGATATAGAGGGTGGCGTGGTAGAAACAGAGGAAGTTGGTGGAAAAGAGCAACGCGCCGAGCAGGGCTGCATAACGCTGGCCCGCCCAGGGCAGGCGCGGAAACTTGCCGCTCACCGTGAGCAGGGTGAACAGGGCCAGGGCCGCCAGGGCGAAACGATAGAGCACCGAGACCTCGATGGGGATGGGGCCGAGCTGCCAGGCGATGGCAATCCAGGTGCTGCCCCAGATGAGGACGGTGGAAACATAGAGCATCAGATTCATGGTGTGATCCCATCAAGAGAAGATGATGTGATCAGCATGAACCGGGAGGCGGGGTGCCGGCTTGCACCATCTTGCGGTTTTTTCAACGGAGGCGCAGCCTTTGACCATGAGGCGCGATAAGATGGCGACAGGAAAGGGGCGGGAGAGGGACGCAAGCGTGCAGCATGCCATGCAGCAGACAAGACAGGCGGGGGTCTTTGATGCCCTGGTGAGCACCGGTGCCAGACTGGAGGACTCCTGCTGGCTGGAGCCCGGGCTCGGGGTGGCGAGCTGGTGCAACCGCTACGATCAGACCCGCTACCACAAGCCGGGCAACCACACCATCAGCGTCTACCTGCAGGGGGGCGAGCAGACCGAGCGGCTGGACGGCCCCGGTGGCCATGGTGGTGCCGGCAAGGTGTGCATCATGCCGGATCACCACAGGTCCGAGTGGTTGGTGCGCGAGGAGTTTCGCTTCTTCCACCTCTACTTCACCCCCGCCCACTTCACCCGCATCGCCGAGCAGGCGTGTGACAAGGAGGGGCGTCATCTGCAACTGGAAGACAAGACCTTCATCGACGATCCCCAGGCGGTGGCCCTGGTGCAGGGGCAATTGATGAAGCTGGACTGGCAGCACGGCATCGATCGCATGGCGCTCTCCCACGGTGCCTGGATGCTGATGCTGCACGCCTATCGCCATCACACCCGCGAGGCCCCGGCGCTGCCGGAAGTGCGCGGCGGCCTGGCCCCGGCCGTGGTGCGCCGGGTGCAGGAGTATCTGCAGGCTCACCTGGCCGAGCCGGTCACTCTGGGAGAGCTCGCCCGGGAGGCGGGTCTGAGCGAATACCACTTCGCCCGGATGTTCGGGCAGAGCCTGGGCTGTCCGCCCCACCGCTACCTGCTCGGGCTGCGGCTCAAGCGGGCCAAGCAGTTGCTGGCGGGAAGCGAGCCCCTGGCCAGCATCGCCGCCCAGTGCGGCTTCTCCTCCCAGGCCCATTTTGGCAACCGCTTTCGGGAGGCGTTCGGCCTGAGCCCGGGCCAGTGGCGAGCCCAGTTGTCATTCTCCTGTCACAGATAACCCTGAGACTCTGGGCAAAAGAGGTGTACCCTCTGTCTCTTGTCCATTGAAAGGAATGCCCATTGAATCATCGCAAACGTCAGACCCGTACTCGCCATCTCTGGTTCAACCACTGGAATGCCCCCCTCTATCGCGCCACCCAGCCGACGCCGCCCGAACCGCTCGTTCCTCACAGTTCCCGCTGAAAACGCCGTAACCCGATAGGATTTTTCCGGCAACTTTGCCACTATTGCGCCATCAGGATGGACTGGATATGGCCGCATGTTTCTGGAACGCATTGAAGTCAAAGGTTTTCGCGGAATAAATCGCCTCTCCCTCGGGCTGGACAACACCACTGTGCTCATCGGCGAAAACGCCTGGGGCAAATCCAGCCTGCTGCGGGCCCTCTGGTGCCTGCTGGGGGATGCCGAGCCCTATCAATTTGGTCAGGATGATTTTCATCGGCCGGAAGATCCCGAGCTCGAACCCTCGCGCACGCTGCAACTGGTGCTCACCTTCAGCGAGTATCGTCCCCAGATGTGCCAGCACTCCCGCCGTCTGGCCCGCCTCGGGGCGGCCTGGATCCCGCACAAGGACAAGTTCCACCGGGTGCATTATCGTGCCAGTGCCGAGTTGCAGGACGATGGCAGCGTGCTCACCACCCACGACTTTCTCGACGGCATCGGCAAGAGCCTGACCATCGACAACAACGAGGCGCTGGTGCGTCTGCTCATCACCATGAATCCGGTGTTCAGGCTGCGGGATGCCCGTACCGCCAGGGATGGTATCGAGCGGCTGCCCTGGGGGGATCTGTGCGAGCAGCGGCTGGACGAGCTGGCCGGCAAGCTCACCGATGAGCCCCAGCGCATCGGCGAGCCAGAACTCAAGGAGGCGCTGCAGGCGGTGCAGCAGTTGATGGAGCACTACTTCAGCGCCCTGGCGCCCATCAAGCACAAGCCTCGCAGCCAGCGGGATATCGTCAATCGCCCCATGACCCTGCGCAATCCCGGCAACCTGCAGGTGCTGCTGCGCAATGCGGACAACCGGGCGCTGCAGCTGGCCATGGCGGGCATGGCGGCCATGCTGCTCCACGCCCGGGGCAACCGGGAGCTGGAGGAGGGGGCCAGACCCATACTGATGCTGGAAGACCCCGAGAGTCGCCTGCATCCCACCATGCTGGCCCTGGCCTGGGGTCTGCTGGAGCAGTTGCCCGGCCAGAAGCTGCTCACCACCAACTCGGGGGACCTGCTCTCCTCCTTGCCCCTCAATCAGGTGCGCCGTCTGGTGCGCCGCCAGCAGGACATCCTCTGCCATCAGTTGGGAGGGGAGCGCTACAGCAGCGACGATCTGCGCAAGATTGCCTTCCATGTGCGCATCAACAGGCCCATGTCGATGTTTGCCCGCTGCTGGTTGCTGGTGGAAGGGGAGACCGAGATCTGGCTGCTCTCGGAGCTGGCCCAGATCTGCGGCTACAGCCTGCGGGCGGAGGGGGTGCGCATCATCGAGTTCGCCCAGTGCGGCCAGGCTCCTCTCATCAAGGTGGCCCGGGACTTTGGCATAGAGTGGCACCTGCTCACCGACGGTGACGAGGCGGGTGCCAAGTATGCGAGTTCCGCTCGCTCCCTGCTCAAGGGGGAGCGCGAGCGGGATCGGCTGACCCAGTTGCCGGCGGCAGACATAGAGCACTACCTCTACCAGAACGGGTTCGAGGGGGTGTTCCGGCGTGAGGCGGGGGTCGGGGGGCGCTCCACCCTCAACGCCGGGCGCATCATCGCCAAGGCGATCCACCATCGCAGCAAGCCAGGCATGGCCCTGGCGGTGGTGGAGGAGGCGGAGCGCCTCGGCAGCGAGCACATTCCCCCTGTGCTCAAGCAGATGTTTGCCCGGGTGGTTGCCCTTGCCCGGGGACAAAGCTGACCGGCGACGTTGGGAAGACGGAGGGAGTTTGGATATACTCCCTGCCTCTTGTCCTTCCTTACCCTGTGATGGGTGCACCCGCACCCGGACTGCTGCCGGAGACCCTATGTTCGTCCAACTTCCTTTTTGGCTCTTTCCCCTGACCGGTCTGATGGCCCTGGGGGCCCTGATCGCTGTGGGGCTCGTCCTGTGGCGCGGGGATCTCTGCCCGGGCCAGCGCTCGCGGATCACTACCCAGCTCTTCTCGGTCTGGGTGATCACCGGGCTCTCTCTGATGCTGGCGGTGGAGGCCAAGGTTGCGGGCTGGCTCATCTGGAGTGGGGGGGCCGCCCTGGTGCTCGGTATCGTGCTCTCCCTGGTCCAGTCTCGCCTGGAGGGCAAGCGCGCCATCCCCGCCACCCTGCTGTGGTTGCCCGCCATGCCGCTCGCCCTCTACGGGCTGGGTCTGATGCAGATCCAGGGCTGGCTCGGCGGCCTGCTGCAGATGGTACTGCTGGGGTCGGCCTTTGCCCACCTGATGCTGCTGCGTGCCCGCCACCGCCTGCAAGCCTTCAATCTGCTGCTGCCCCTGGCGGGGCTCGTCTCCGCCATCCTGAGTCTTATCTGGCTGGCGGTGCTGGTGGGTTGGCAGGGGAGCAGCGCCGGGCTCGACCCGCTGATCCCCGGGGTAGTGACCCAGGCTGGCCTGCTGGTCGCAGCCCTGTTGCTCTGGTTCAGCCCCATCTACCGTCAGCAGGAGACGGCCCCCGTGGTGGTCTCCGTGACCCTGTGCGGCCTCATCATCGCCCAGATTGCGGCGACCAGCGTGTTGCACCAGCTGGCCTGATCCCGGCGCATTCTCCCGCCCGCACCTTGTCGTGCGGGCTTTTTTATGGGAAAGAGGGTAAAGGCGGGGAGGGGCCTGAGGGGGAAGAGATCGCTAGCTGCCTGAAAAAACTGCGATTTGTTGCAAAAGAGCGCAGTATGTGACGGTTTAATCCCCGAATAAACTTTTTTTAGGATATTTACTTGCAATCTCAGCGTTGGCGCCTATTATGGGCGACCTCGGACGCGGGGTGGAGCAGCTCGGTAGCTCGTCGGGCTCATAACCCGAAGGTCGTCGGTTCAAATCCGGCCCCCGCAACCAACCATTTGTGTCCATGGCAAGCGCATAGCGCAGCGGTGGAGACGAAGACAGCAAGAAGCAACTGCTCTGCTTTTTGTGGTGGCAATACAATTCGGACGCGGGGTG
>NZ_JBFOCW010000069.1:0-65494 GCF_040908005.1 Aeromonas sp. s1(2024)
CCCTGCACGTCGTTGGTGATGACGTTGCCATTGAGGACCAGGTTGTTCTCGCTCGCCGCCGTCAGGTTGACGTCGCTCACCGCCGTCGGCACGTCATCCAGCACCACGACATCCAGCCCTGCACTGGTCGTGTCGCCATCAAGGTCCGTCAACACGACGTTGAAGCTCTCCGTCAGAGCCCCATCATTTGCAGGTTTGTTATGTGTTTCGTTATCGTTCAGGGTGTAGCTGTAGGTCACGCTGCCAACCCCTGTCACCGGGTTGTAGCTGACGCCGGTCACCAGCAGTTGATTTCCCAAAGGACTGGGGATCCCCTGGGGGAAGGTGGTCAAGACCTGGCCATTGCTGATCAGCGTCACACCTCCCAGCGTCAGGCTTTGTACTCCATCTGCCGCATTGAATGTAAAGGTACTGCTCTTGGTCAAGGCTGCGCCATCGGAGGCTGAGCCATCCGGCAATGCGGCTTCATCAAGGACAAGCTCACCACCCTCGACCTGCAATCCATTCAGCGAGACAGGCTCATCTACAGGGGTGATGGTGATGGTCAGAGTGGAGTCGTTGGTATCATCCCCATCCGTTACGGTGTAATTGACCGCAGGTACAGGGCCTGTGTAGTTCAGCGCAGGGGTAAAGGTATAGGAGCCGTCGGCATTGATGATCAGCGTACCAATCCCATCCAGCGTGCTCTCAACGCCGGCAGCAATTCCCTGATTGCTGCCCCAGCTATAGGAAATGACAGACGTATCAAGGGGACCATCCGGATTGTTGCTGTTGTCGAGCACATTGCCACTGATGGCCTGATCTTCCTGGGTAACAGCAGACTCATCCTGATCATCGAGCTGATTCTCGGGCAGAAGATCGTCTTCCTGCAGCACATTCTGATCGATCAACGTGTCATAGCCGGTATCGAATCCGGCCTCGGCTATGGTCGCATCTCCGATGCGATCTATGACAACAAAACCACCATTGCCACTGGCCCCAGCGACCCCGCCGATACCGCCACCACCACCGGCGGCAGGTGCCCCACCGGCAGCAGAGGCTTCGAAGTTCTTGGTCGGGTCAACCCCTTGCAGGATGGATTGTTGCAACGCCGCAATTTCTGGCGACACTTCAGGCGAGCCTTGCTGATGATTGGCAACCGATGAGGAAGATTGCCCCTCTGGAGGCATCTCTGTCCCTGCCGGGACACCATTGCCCTCTGCAGGTTTGTCATCGTAGGGCGCCAGCATCAATTTGGCATCATCAGCGATATTGAGTCTGGCGCCAGGCTGCAGTATCTCGCCAGGCTGGAGAGGGCGACTGCTGCCATCGGCAAGCAGGATCTGAACGTTGCCTTCTACGGAAGAGACGACCACGGTTTTGTCGATGATTTGGGTGCGCATATCCATTGCTCCAGGGTGACAGATCTTGATGCCTACACTCTAGATACGCCCCCGTCCTGCTTCCGTTGCAAAAATGTACAGGGTTGAGTCTCTTTGACTTCATCCGATGCAGCGAATCGAACGAATATTTTTTACATATAAAAATCAATTAAGTAACAGCGCGAGTTTTAGTGATATTACCTATATGTCGCGTAAAAATGATGTACATATTCTAAACAGATATAAAAAAGGGCCCTTAATGGGCCCCTTTCTATCGAGTTGTACCGCTTATGCCAGTGGAAATGCAGGGTGAACGAACCCCTGATAACCATCGATATGCAAACTGGACAACAATTCAACCTGCCGCTTATCTTCCACCCGGGTGGCGATGGTCGTGACACCCGCGTTGTGGGCAGCCCGACAGACAGCCGCCAGGAAGGAGGTATCGGCGCCTGGTTCCATGATCTGGCTGGTATACCCGTGGTCCACCTTGACATAAGCGGGGGTCAGCTCTTCCAGATAGCCGAGGGACTGGAAGTGCCGGCCATAGTGATCGACCCCCCACAAGAAGCCGTGCTCTCGCAACAGCTCAACCAGATGAGTCACATACTCTTTGTGTTTCATGATGGCCGCTTCCGGGATCTCGAACAGCAGTCGCTCCTTCAGCTCCACGTTCAGCGACAGATAGCCTCTGAGCCATGTCAGGAACTCATCCGAACAGAGAGAACCCGCCGTGATATTGACTGCCAACACCAATTCCGGTTGCTGCTTGAACAAGGGGACGCAGGCTTCCAGCACCGCCTTGTCAAACTCTGCCCCCATCTTGAACTGCTCGATCGCAGGCAAGAACTGCCCTGCGAAGTAATCCGTTCCATCTCGCGAGATGGCCGCGAACAACTCGGCATGCAGGCGGGTACCATCATCGAAGCGACATGCAGGCTGTGCCTTGAAGCGCCAGAGATGTCTGGCAATGGCATCCTGCACCAGGTCTCGCCAGGCAAGGCGTCCCATCAGTCCCTGCTCATTGCCGCCTTCCATCACGACGGCACCGCGCCGCTCATTGCGCGCTTTGCCAAGGGCGTTATCCGCCTTCGTCAGCAGGGCCGAGAGATCGTCATTGCCATCACGGCCGGCGATGCCGACGACGGACAGCGCACCGCTTTCTCCCATGGGATTGACAACCAGATCGGCAATACGGCTGTTGATGAGCTCCGCCAGCTCCTTGAGCTGAGAGAGATCATCGGTGGGGCAGAGCAAGGCATACTCGGTCGCCGAGATCCGGGCCAGCGCCGCGCCATCCCAGCCATCCAGCAGTTCCCTGAGCACCTGTGCAATGGACTTGACCATGTTGTCCCTTGCAGCAAAGCCCTCTTCCCGATAGAGATCGTCCAGCATGTCGACGGCCACCAGCATGACCCCGCCCTGCCCGGCCTCCGCAATCCAGGCATTGACCTGCCCGACGAAGTAAGAGCGGTTGCCAAGCCCGGAGACGGCATCCACATAGACGCGGGCTCGCAGGTTCTCGGCCTCGTCGGCCTGCTCTTTGAACTGCACGGCAAGCTTGCTGGAAAGGGTATTGATGGCCTGTACCACTTGCCGCAGCTCGCGGGTCTTGGGCTCGGGAATGGCGTGGCCGAAATGGTGCAGCTCGATTTCAACCGCCTGATCGCAAATCAGCTTGAGCGGTTTGAGCAGATAATTGAGCGCCCGCATCAGCAAGAGAGTGGTGACGAGAAAGCCGACCAGGAACCAGGTGGCCAGTTCGCTCATTCCTTTCCAAAGCTCGTAGTAGGCTTGTCCAGGGTGGCCGACGACCTTCAGCTTGCCCAGTTGCAGCCAACCCGACGTCAAAATCGATTCATTGGCCACTTCAGGGAACAGATCCAGCCCAATGAACCACTGTGGGACCCCTTCGATATGGCTGCTGTTCTCCAGCTCGATGACATCCTTGGAGGCCAGCAGATCGAGACGGACCAGCTTGTAGTAACCCCCGTCGAACACCGCCTTGATCACGGATTCGGCACTGACCTTGTCGCCGTTCTCCAGATAGGGGGTCAGCGCCAGACCCAGTGCGGTGGACGTATTGATGACGGTGGTCTCCTGCTGCTGCGCCAGGTAGTTGCGGGTCGAATTGAATTGCACCCAATAGGTGGCGGCAAACAGCAATCCGAACAGCAGCAGCATGGTTGCCAATAGTTGTCTGTAGAGCGTCATAGGTTAATCATCCAAATTGACCGCAGGCCGAGCCAATCGCCCCGATGTCATGCGATTGCGTAAGTCTGTCCATAATCCCAAGCGGGATGATTGCCCGGCCAGTTCCCCTTGACCACGCGCCTTCATCAGCCACAAGTGACTACCGTTAAAACTGTAAATTGGCAACAAATCCGCCCGTTGGGTCGCCGGGCGAATTGAGCCGACAAGATTGTCCAGAATCAAGGGTACTGCCGCAGGCGTCTCATAGTAGGCAACGACCATATGAAACTGGTTATAATCCAATGCCTTGACATATACCATTCGCATTTTTTCATCAGGGATGCCAAGTTCCAGCAAGGTAAAATACTTGGAAATGCTGAAGTCTTCACAATCTCCCCCCGCTGCGCCCAGAAATTCCAGCGGTGTCGCCCAATAATCCTTCTTGTGCCACAACTTGATGTCATCGATGAAACGCATCTGGTTGAAGAACTGGTTCACCTTCTCCAGCTTCTGCCGATCCGTCAGCCCCGCCGCCTTGTTCTGCATTGCCAAAGTGCGCCAGCTGGTGACCCGTTTGCCGGCCCTGGGGCCATAGGTCTCCTCCGCGCGCTTGACCAGTTTCATATCCTCCGGTGAGAGAGGCTGGCTGGCGCTGAGCAGCAGGGGGATCGCCAGCAGGGCCAGCCACAGCAGGCGAACCCGCCAGGGCGCACGTGCACCTGCGACAGCTCGATACCCATCACGTCGGCTGCAGCCTGTCGATGCCACTTCTTTCTGGGTCATGACGCCGCCATCATCCCCTGACCGCCGGACGCATAAAAGAATGACTGCAGCACGCTGCAGCCATTCCCCTTGCCTGATATGACATCAGTGGCAGGGCCATCAGTTGTTGTTGGCCTGCCATTCAGCCGGTTGCTGCACATTCAGGGCATTGAGCAGACCACCGGTGGCATTGAGGATACGATAATCTGCCAACAGGGAGTCGTACTCGGCCGTGATGTAGCTGCGGCGAGCCTCGAACAGTTCGTTCTCCGTGTTCAGCACGTCCAGCAAGGTCCGTTGGCCCAGGCCGAATTGCTTCTTGTAGGCCTGTACGGTGTCATAGCTGGCGTCCACGTGCTCTTTGAGGAAGACTTTTTGCTTGGCCAGCGACTCTTTGGCGTTCCAGGCGAGGCGGGTCCCCTCTTCCACCTGACGGAAGGCATTCATGTGAATGTCTTTGGCCTGGGAATAGAGCGCTGAGGTTGCCTTGCTTTCTGCCAGATCGGACCCACCGCGGAACAGGTTGTAACGCATCCGGACCATGGCGGTGAGATCGTCGTTACGGCCTTTGACCGCATCGATGTCCTCGTTCCAGTTCTGATCCACTTCAAAGGCTACGTTCGGGTAGAACCCGGACTTGGAGCCTTCATGCTGGTACTTCGCCTCTTCGATGTCCTGCAGGGATGACAGCAGGGTCGGGTGAACCTCTGTTGCCGTCTTCAGCGCATCTTCCAGTGTTGCGGGCAGGAGTTGGGTATTCGGTACGGGCTGAACGAGATCCTTGGGCACTTCATTGACGACACGGATGAACTCGCTCTCGGCATCCCGATAGTTGTTCTCCGCCGCCGCCTGATTGGAGTAAGCCCGAGCCACACGACCGTCGATCTGGGTCTGGTCAGCGGTCGACCCCAGACCGGAGTCGGTCCGTTTCTGGATGTCACTGCGGATCTGCTCGTGGGTTTCAAGGTTCTGCTTGGACAGCTCCAGGATCTCCTGCTGACGCAGCATGTTGAGATAGACCTCGGCCACGCGCAGGGCCGTGTTCTCCGCCTCGGAGATCATCGCCAGGCGCTGGGCCTGGGCGGCGGCATCGGTCCGTGCCACGTTGCTGCTGACATCAAAGCCGTCAAACAGCATCTGGCGAAGGCTGATCCCGGCCTCCTTGCGCGTCATGGAGTCATCGATCGTCTGTGAATTCGGACCTGCGGCACGGGTCGAGGGACTGTCAGTCTTCTCGTAACCGACGCCACCACGCAGATCAATGGTGGGGTAATAGCCGCCCTTGGCTCCATCATGCTGATACAGTCGTGCCTGATAGAGATCAAAAGCTTCCTTGATTTTCGGATGGGTAGCCAGTGACTGCGCCACTGACTGTTCCAGCGTCTGTGCCTGGCTCAGGCCCGGGAACAGTATGGTGCCACTAACCAGCATGGCAACAATCGTCTTCTTCATGGTATCTCCAGTCATGTTGTTTTTAGATTGTTGGCTTATCGTTCTCTCAGTGCCGACTGCTTAGCCCTCAAGATGGGTTTCAGCAAGTAGTCTAGGACACTTTTTTTACCAGTAATAATATCTGCACTGGCTAACATACCGGGGATGATGGGAAGTGCGTTAAGCTCATCGCCCAGATAACTCTTCTCGGTTCGTACTCGCACCAGATAGAAGGAATTGCCCTCCTCATCCTGGATTGAGTCGGCACTTATCTGTTCAACCTTGCCATGTAAACCTCCATAAATAGTGAAATCATAGGCAGTTATCTTGACCACGGCCTCCAGTCCGGGTCTGAGGAACGCGATGTCCTTGGGCGACACCTTGGCTTCAACCAGCAGGGTGTCTTCCAGCGGCACTATCTCCATCAGGTCCATGCCCGGCTGAACGACCCCACCCAGCGTATTAATCTTGAGCTTTTTGATGGTCCCCTTGAGAGGCGCAATCACACTGGTACGATCGACTCTGTCCCTGAGGCCGACCTGACCCTCTGACAACTGGCTCAACTTGCCTTGACGTTCGTTCAGCTCGGTCTGGGAGTCCGCCCGGAATTTCAGGGCGATATCATTTCGCTTCGAGATGGTCTCCCGCAGTACCGAGTTGAGCTTGGGCACCAGCAGGCGGTTCGCCTCCAGCTCCCCTTGCATTTCGTTGACCTGCCGCTCCAGTTTAATTAGCTCCACTTGAGGAACTATACCCTCTTTTGCGAGAGGACGGCTGATGTTCAGCTCCTGACGAGCCAGATCAACGCTGCGGCCCACGGTCCGGATCTTGGCATTGAGCTCTATGGTCTCCTGCTCTTTCTGCTCGATCTGCTGTCCCAGGATGTAGAGCTGGTTCTTGAGGTTGTTTAACCGCGCCTCCTGCACCGATCTTTCACGGGCGGCATATTCGGCAAATACATTCTCGTACCCTTCGGGGAACTCGATGGCCTGTTTGTCGATGGCTACCTGTTCACGCCACCCCAGATTGGGCTCGTTCTTGACCACCACGCTGCGAATTTCGGCGCGCAGGCGGGCAATATCCCCCTTGAGGGTGACCAGCTCCTGCTCCCGTTCGCGAAAATCCGACTTGAAGCGGGTATCGTCGATGCGCAGCAGTGGCTGTCCCTTCTCGACGATGTCCCCCTCCTTGACGAAGATCTCCTTGACGATCCCCCCTTCCAGGTTCTGGATCACCTGCAACTGGCGCGACGGTATCACCTTGCCCTGGCCGACGGTCACTTCATCCAGCTCTGCCCAGGCTGCCCAGACGATGGCGCTGACAAAAAACAGGAAGCAGGCCCACAGCAGGACTCTGGCACGGGTGGGTGTCGTCAGCAGCACGGCGGCGGCGCCGTCATCCACGTACTCGAGATGCTCGGGTGCAGGCAAGACCGTATCTGAGGGCGTTTTCTTGAACCAGTGGTTAGCCATTCGCCGTCTCCTGCACCCGCACCTTGCCTTCCTTCAATTGCTGCAACACCACCTCTTTGGGACCGTCCGCCACTATCTTCCCCTGCTCCACGACGATGACCCGGGAAGCGACATCCAGCATGGAGGTTTTGTGGGTGATGAGGATAAGGGTGGTTTCGGGGCCGAGCCGCGCCAGCTCCTGCTTCACGTGCATCTCTGACTGGTTGTCCATGTTTGAGGTCGGCTCGTCCATCACCAGAATGGGGGGATCGTTGAGCAGGGCGCGAGCCAGCAGGATGGACTGACGCTGGCCACCGGAGAGCTGACGTCCCCCTTCGCCTATCTGTCTGTCGAGGCCGTTGGGATCCCGGTTGGTAAAGTTGGTGACCCCGGCCCGCTTGGCGGCGCGCAAGACACGGGCATCGTCCACCAGGGGATTACCCAGCATGATATTGTCCCGCACGGAACCAAAGAAGAGGGTCACATCTTGCGGCACGCAGCCGATGTTGCGGCGAATGATGGTCGGCGGCAGTTGGTCCAGCTCAAAGCCGTCCAGACGCACCAGACCGTCAGTCGGACGGTAGAGACCCATCAGCAATTTCTCCAGCGTGGTTTTACCCGCACCGATCCGCCCGATGATGGCCACCTTCTCACCCGGCTCGATGCGCAGGTTGATGTTGTGCAGGGTGCTGCTCTCCATGCCCGGATACTTGAAGGAGACATTTTCAAACTCGATGCGCCCCTGGATGACCGGATGGTGGATGTACTGCCTGCCCTCCTCCTGCTCCCCCGGCGTCATCATGATCTTCTCCAGGATTTCGAGCGCCGACTTGGCCTGGTTGTAGCGAGTGGAGAGTACCGAGAGCTGCACCATGGGGGCGATGGCCCGGCTCGACAGCATCACGGCCGCTATCATGCCCCCCATGGTCACCAACCCTTCCGAGATCTGGTAAACACCGACGATCACCAGTCCCACTGTCACCACCTGCTGGATGTAGCTCGCCAGAGAAGACATGGAGTTGGTGATGCGCCGGGTCTGCACGCCCCAGGTCGAGATGTGGGACACCGCCTGCTCCCAGCGGTGCTGGAACATGCTCTCGGCCCCGAAAATCTTCACGGTCTCAAGGCCCGAGATGCTTTCGATCAGATTGGCGTTCTTCTGGGAGGCGAGCCGGGAGCCCTCCTCGATGGATTGCTTCAGCGGTGCCTGAATGTAGAAGCTGTAGGCCACCAGGATCAGGATGGCGATGATGGGCACCACCACCATGACACCGGCGAAAATCCAGATGATGAAGAGGAAGAAGATGGCAAACGGCAGATCGATCAGGGTGGAGACGGTGGCCGACGTGAAAAACTCGCGCACCGATTCAAACTCCTGCAAGTGCTTGGCAAAGGCACCGGTCGACGCAGGCCTGGACTCCATCTTCATGCCCATCACCTTGGCAAAGATTTTGGCCGACAACAGCACGTCGGATTTCTTGCCTGCAATATCGATGAAGTAGCTGCGCAGCTGGCGCATCACGAAGTCGAAGGTGAACACCACCATGGCTCCAACCGCCAGCACCCAGAGGGAGTCGAATGCCAGGTTGGGCACAATCTTGTCATAGACGTTCATGGTGAACAGGGGGCTGGCGATGGCAAACAGGTTGATGAGGATCGAGGCCACCAGCACATCCCGATAGATACCACGGGACTCGAACAAGGTGCTCCAGAACCAGTGACCATCACGGGTCTCCAGCACTTTGGGCGAGCGCTCATCAAACTTGAACTGCCGCTTGACGTAGAACAGACGACCATTGTACTCGTCACCCAGCTGGGCAAGACTGACCCATTGGGCCGCGTCTCCGGCCTGGGGAAAGATGACCCTCGCCTGGGTCCGTTCTTCATTCCATTCAAGCAAGATGCAGGCGCCGCCATTGCGCGTCTGCAAGACGCAGGGCAGCAGCAGGGAGGAGATCTGTTCAAGGGGCTGGATCACTTCGCGGGCAGAGAGACCGCCCCGCTCGGCGGCACGACTGAAGAGCGCCGTGCTGAGACGCCCGGAGACCAGTGGCAAGCCGGTGGTGAGAGCATCCTGACTGTTGGGCACCCCGTAAAAGCGGGTCAAAAAGACCAGGCACTCCAACAGTTCATCTATATGGCTGGTTTCTGCTTGCATAGCATCCCATCAAACATGATTCAGAAGGTTGTCTCGGGGCCGAATATCCAAAGCCCGGCGGCGATCCGGAAAAACAGAACAGACCTCGCCACCCAGACCCACAACCCGATTAGCGCACAGAGCCGGGACACTGCATGTCTCGCCTCCCTCACAGATTTTCATGCTGGAAACGGAGGGGACATGCCGGGCACCTGATGTTGCCAAGAAATATGCCACCCGGTACGAAGAAAGCCCGCCCGGTATACAAACTGCAAAGAGTTATTGATAACTATATCTTTTTTCAAGCCGACCATCTTATCAAGGTGACTTGAACGAAACTATACTCCAAAGACTGAATTTCATCTAATAACCCACTGTTTTTTTGACGAAATTAGAGTTGGCACTCGCCCGTGGAAGGGAGAGAAAAAGGACGTCCCAGGCAGTGCCCCTGAGGGCCTGAGCGTGCCAGCGCCGCGGCAATGGCGGTCATGGCGCTCCAGCGATTCTCGCACCAGGCGGGAGCCAGCAGGGTCGGGCGGCGCGCCGACGCCGAGACCCTGTGATAAACCACCTCGGGCGGCGTGTGCTGGATCATGGCGACCGCCGCCGCCACATACTGCTCTATCGTCAACACATCCAGCCGTCCCGCCTGCCACGCCTTGCCAAGGGTGCTCCCCTCCACCACATGCAGTGGGTGAAGCTTGATCCCCTCGACGCCGGTCTCCACGACACGGTGGAGGGTTTCCAGGCTGTTCATCGGCACCTCGCCGGGCAGGCCGACGATGAGATGGGCACACACCTTGATGCCTCGCAGATGGGCTCGGGCAACGGCATCGGCATAAGCGGCATAGCCGTGACCCCGATTGATGCGTTGCAACGTCTTGTCGTTGGCACTTTGCAGCCCAAGCTCCAGCCACACCTCGTAACCTCTGGCCTGATAACCTGCCAGCAGATCCAGCACCGCATCGGGTACACAATCAGGGCGAGTTCCGACGCAGAGCCCCACCATGTCGCTCACCGACAAGGCTTCTTCATACATGCGCTGAAGGTACTCCACTTCGGCATAGGTGCTGGTATAGGCCTGAAAGTAGGCCAGATAGCGCCTGGCCCGGGTCACCTCGTCCCGGCGTGCCAGCAGTTGCTGCACCACGGAGAGTTGCTGGGCCGACTCGTCGGCAAAGGAGGAGACATTGCAGAAAGTGCAGCCACCCCGGCCCAGGGTGCCGTCCCGGTTGGGGCAGGTAAAGGCCCCATGGATGGAGAGCTTGTGGATCTTCTGGCCGTGGCGCTGCTTGAGATCCTGGCCAAATGTATTGATGAGTTCGTGTAACTGCATGACACCTCCGAAATGAGGTGTCATTCTAGCGACGCAGCCCGGCGGGCAGGCTGCGCTGGATCAATCCCGCTCTCTACCCAAAAATCATATAAATATTCACGTTAGATGTGATAAATACCCAACAGTCGGCATTCACGGTCACTTTTGACAACCTGTCACTCCTGCAACCTGGAGAAAAGTGTCATAACCTCTCGCCCATAACCGGCTGTAACTACTGAAAAAATCCTGTTTAGTCTGCTTATGGACAAATGCAAGACGCAGGATCCTGAAATGTGATCCCCGCCAAGCACACCAGAGATGACTTTGTAAAATTACTACAGTTTCCCGCCACCATGCAGTCAACCACTAAACCGTCCATAACCAGAATATAAATCCAACAAATAAATAAAAAGCAGTTATAAATACACAAAAATGCTGATTGAGTCTCAAAAACCCACATTTTGTTATGGCGATGTAACATTGCAAACAAGCGGGATGTCCAATTGACCTTGCCCGAAAATCCCATTAGTTTGGAGATTCGCCACCTCAGGCGGACGGAACCACAAGAGCCAATCGCAATTTATGCAGTCTGTTGATGACAGTGCGATGGAAGGCCGAGCAAGGGAGAAATGCAATGTCACTATATGATCCAAAGCTGGAGAGGGATAACTGTGGCTTCGGCCTGTTGGCCCACATGGAAGGGGAAGCCAGCCACAAGCTTGTCCGTCTCGCGATGTCAGCCTTGGCTCGCATGCAGCACCGCGGCGGTATCTCCGCCGATGGCAAGACCGGCGACGGCTGCGGCCTGTTGCTGCAAAAACCCGACAGCTTCTTTAGAGCGGTCGCCGAAGAGAAGGGATGGCACCTGGGCCGCAACTACGCGGTCGGCATGCTGTTCCTCAACCCCGATCCCATCCTGGCCCAGGCCACTCGCGACATCATCGACGAGGAGCTGGAAAGAGAGACCCTGAGTCTGGTCGGCTGGCGCAAGGTGCCCATCGATACCAACGTACTCGGTTCCATCGCCAAGGCGTCCCTGCCCAGCATTGAACAGGTCTTTGTCAACGCGCCCCCGGGCTGGGTCGACAAGGATCTCGAGCGCCGCCTCTATATCGTGCGTCGCCGCATCGAGAAGCGCATCAGCGACGACTACTTCTATGTGGTCAGCCTCTCCAACCTGGTCACCGTCTACAAAGGGCTGTGCATGCCGGTGGATTTGCCGCGCTTCTATCTGGATCTGGCCGACATCCGCATGCAGGCCGCCATCTGCGTGTTCCACCAACGTTTCTCCACCAACACCAGCCCGCGCTGGCCGCTGGCGCAGCCGTTCCGCTACCTCGCCCACAACGGCGAGATCAACACCATTGCCGGCAACCGCCAGTGGGCCAAGGCGCGCAGCTACAAGTTCGCCACCCCGCTGATCCCGGATCTGCAAGAGGCCGCCCCCTTCGTCAACACCACGGGATCGGACTCCTCCAGCCTCGACAACATGCTGGATCTCTTCCTGGCCGGCGGCATGGACCTGTTCCGTGCCATGCGCCTGCTGATCCCGCCTGCGTGGCAGAAGCACCCGAACATGGATGACGACCTGCGCGCCTTCTACGACTTCAACTCCATGCACATGGAGCCCTGGGACGGCCCGGCCGGCATCGTCATGACCGACGGTCGCTACGCTACCTGCGCACTCGACAGAAACGGTCTGCGTCCGGCACGTTACGTCATCACCAAGGACAAGTTCATCACGCTGGCCTCCGAAGTGGGCACCTGGGACTACACCCCGGACGAAGTGCTGGAGAAGGGCCGTGTCGGCCCGGGGGAGCTGTTCGTGGTCGATACCAGCAACGGCAAGATCTGGACCAGCTTCGAAATTGACGACGATCTCAAGAGCCGTCACACCTACAAGCAGTGGATGGACAAGCACTGCAAGCGCCTGGTGCCCTTCGAGCAGATGGACGATGCCAGCACGGGATCGCGGGAATTCCCGGATGACCGGCTCAAGACTTACCAGAAGCTGTTCGGCTACTCCTTTGAAGAGCTGGATCAGGTGATCCGCGTGCTCGGCGAGAATGGCCAGGAGGCGGTGGGCTCCATGGGGGATGACACCCCGATGGCGGTGCTCTCCTCCAGCCAGCGAACCCTGTACGACTACTTCCGCCAGATGTTCGCCCAGGTGACCAACCCGCCCATCGATCCCCTGCGGGAAAATCACGTCATGTCCCTGGCCACCTGTATCGGCCGCGAACAGAACGTGTTCAACGAGACCTTCGGCCACGCCCACCGGGTGCTGTTCCAGTCGCCGATCCTGCTCTACTCCGACTTCCATCAATTGCTGGCCCTGGAGGGGGAGCACTACCGCCATGCGGTGCTGAGCCTCAACTACCTGCCCGAAGAGGGGCTGCAAGCCGCCCTCGAGCGTCTCTGCCACGAGGCAGCTGAAGCGGCCCGCAGCGGCGCCGTGCTGCTGGTACTGTCAGACCGGGACATCAGCCCGGATACCCTGCCCATCCCGGCCGCCATGGCGGTGGGTGCGGTGCAGCGTACCCTGGTGGACAACAACCTGCGCTGCGACGCCAATATCCTGGTGGAGACCGCGAGCGTGCGCGACCCGCACCACTTCGCCGTGCTGCTTGGCTTTGGCGCCACCGCCATCTACCCCTATCTCGCCTACGAGACCCTCGCCAAGCAGGTAGAGGAAGGCGTGCTCAAGATGAGCCTGCGCCAGGCCATGCTCAACTACCGCAACGGCATCAACAAGGGCCTCTACAAGGTGATGTCCAAGATGGGCATCAGCACGGTGGCAAGCTACCGCTGCTCCCAGCTGTTCGAAGCCGTCGGCCTCTCCAGGGCCGTGGTCGAACTCTGCTTCCGCGGCGTATCGAGCCGCATCCAGGGTGCCGACTTTGCCGACATCCAGCAGGATCAGATCAATCTGTCCCGTCTGGCCTGGCTCGGCCGCAAGCCGCTGACCCAGGGCGGCCTCTTGAAGTTCGTCCACGGTGGCGAGTACCACACCTACAACCCGGACGTGGTGCAGACCCTGCAAGTGGCGGTGCGCTCCGGCAACTACGCCGATTACAAAGAGTACGCCCGTCTCGTGAACGAGCGGCCGGTCGCCACCTTGCGGGATCTGCTGTCGCTCAAACAGGGCACCACCCCGGTTGCGCTGGATCAGGTGGAGCCAGCCGCCAGGCTGTTCCCCCGCTTCGACTCCGCGGCCATGTCCATCGGCGCCCTCGGCCCTGAAGCCCACGAGGCCCTGGCCATCGCCATGAACCGCCTCGGCGGTCAGAGCAACTCCGGCGAAGGCGGTGAAGATCCCAAGCGTTTTGGTACCGAGAAGAACTCTCGCATCAAACAGGTGGCTTCCGGTCGCTTTGGCGTCACCCCGCACTACCTGATGAACGCGGACGTGGTGCAGATAAAAGTCGCCCAGGGCGCCAAGCCCGGCGAAGGGGGCCAGCTGCCCGGTGACAAGGTCACCGCGCAAATCGCCCAGCTGCGCTACTCCGTGCCCGGCGTGACCCTTATCTCCCCGCCGCCGCACCACGACATCTACTCCATCGAGGATCTGGCCCAGCTCATCTTCGACATCAAGCAGATCAACCCGAACTGCCTGGTGTCGGTGAAACTGGTGTCCGAGCCCGGCGTCGGCACCATCGCCTGTGGCGTGGCCAAGGCCTATGCGGACTTCATCACCGTCTCTGGCTACGACGGCGGCACCGGCGCAAGCCCGCTCACCTCGGTCAAATACGCCGGCTCCCCCTGGGAGCTGGGCCTGGCCGAAACCCAGCAGGCGCTGGTGGCCAATGGCCTGCGCCACAAGGTGCGCCTGCAGGTGGATGGCGGCCTCAAGACGGGTCTGGACATCATCAAGGCGGCCATCCTCGGCGCTGAGAGCTTTGGCTTCGGTACCGGCCCCATGGTGGCGCTCGGTTGCAAATACCTGCGTATCTGCCACCTGAACAACTGCGCCACCGGCGTCGCCACCCAGGATGAGAAGCTGCGCCGCGAACACTTCACCGGCCTGCCGGAGATGGTGATGAACTACTTCAAGTTCATCGCCGAGGAGACGCGCGAGCTGATGGCCGAGCTTGGCGTCACCCAGCTCACCGACCTCATCGGTCGTACCGACCTGCTGGAAGCCCTGCCCGGCCTCACCGCCCGTCAGGCCAAGCTGGACTTGTCCGGCATCCTGGCGGCCCCGGTTGCACCGGCAGGCTCCAGTCTGTTCAGCCAGCAGCACAACCCCACCTTCGACAAGGGGCCCTTGAACCTCAAGATGGTGGAAGACCTGCTGGATGCGGTGGAAAACATGAGTGGCGGCGAGTTCCGCTACGACATCCGCAACACCGACCGCTCCGTGGGTGCGCGTCTGTCCGGCGAAATCGTCAAACGCCACGGCAACCAGGGCATGGCGGCCGATCCGGTCAAGGTGCACTTCAACGGCACCGCCGGCCAGAGCTTCGGCGTCTGGAACGCCGGTGGCCTTGAGATGATCCTCACCGGGGATGCCAACGACTACGTGGGCAAGGGGATGACCGGCGGCAAGCTGGTGATCAAACCCCACGTCGGCGTGGCGTTCAAATCCCACGAGGCGGCCATCATCGGCAACACCTGCCTCTATGGCGCCACCGGCGGCAAGCTCTATGCCGCAGGGACCGCCGGCGAGCGGTTCGCGGTGCGCAACTCAGGGGCCTTGGCGGTGGTCGAGGGGATTGGCGACAACGGCTGTGAATACATGACAGGCGGCATCGTCACCGTGCTCGGCAAGACCGGTGTCAACTTCGCGGCGGGCATGACAGGCGGTTTCGCCTACGTGCTCGACGAGTGCGGCAACTTTGCCAAGCGCACCAACCCCGAGCTGGTCGAACTGCTGGAGGTGGCGGATCTGGCCATCCACCAGGAGCACCTGCGCGGTATCATCACGGCGCACCTCAACGAGACAGGCAGCTCGCGTGCCGAGGAGATCCTGGCCAACTTCGACTCCTATGTGCCCAAGTTCAGGCTGATCAAACCCAAGTCCAGCGACGTCAAATCGCTGCTTGGCCACACCAGCCGTTCCAGTGCAGAACTCAGAATCCAGGCGCAATAAGGAGGGAACCCTATGAGCCAGAACGTATTCCAGTTTATCGATGTCCAGCGGGTCGACCCGCCCAAGAAGCCGCTCAAGATCCGCAAGATCCAGTTCGTGGAGATCTACGAGCCCTTCAACCAGGCCCAGGTCGGCATGCAGGCGGATCGCTGCCTCGACTGCGGCAACCCCTATTGCGAGTGGAAGTGCCCGGTACACAACTACATCCCCAACTGGCTGAAGCTGGCCAACGAGGGACGCATTCTGGAGGCGGTGGAGCTCTCCCACCAGACCAACAGCCTGCCGGAGGTATGTGGCCGCGTTTGCCCGCAAGACAGACTGTGTGAGGGTGCCTGCACCCTCAACGACAGATTCGGCGCCGTGACCATCGGCAACATCGAAAAATACATCACCGACAAGGCGTTCGAGATGGGCTGGCGCCCGGATCTCTCCAAGGTGGTCAAGACCGACAAGCGGGTCGCCGTCATTGGCGCGGGCCCAGCGGGCCTTGCCTGTGCCGACGTGCTGGCACGCAATGGCGTCACCCCTGTGGTGTTCGACAAGTACCCGGAGATAGGTGGCCTGCTCACCTTCGGTATCCCCTCCTTCAAGCTGGAGAAAGAGGTGATGCAGCGCCGCCGCGAGATCTTCGAGGGGATGGGAGTGGAGTTTCGTCTCGAGACCGAAGTGGGCCGTGACATCACCTTCGCCGATCTGCTCGGCGAGTTCGATGCGGTCTTCCTCGGGGTCGGCACCTACAAGTACATGAAGGGCGGCTTTGCCAACGAAGAGGCGCCGGGGGTCTACGACGCCCTGCCCTACCTCATCTCCAACGCCAACCGGCTGCTGGGCTTTGAGAAGGCGCAAGCCGATTACATCGACTTCGCCGACAAGCAGGTAGTGGTGCTGGGGGGCGGCGACACCGCCATGGACTGCGTGCGCACCGCCATCCGCCAGGGGGCCGATCGGGTGATCTGCGCCTACCGCCGGGATGCCGAGAACATGCCGGGCTCCAAGCGGGAGGTGAAAAACGCCCAGGAGGAAGGGGTGGAATTCATGTTCAACCTGCAACCTGTCGGGGTCGAACTGGACGCTCACGGCCGCACCTGCGGCATCAAGGTGGTGAGCACAGAGCTCGGCGCCCCCGATGCCAATGGCCGCCGCAATCCTGTGGTCATTGAAGGCTCCGAGCAGGTGCTGCCCGCCGATGCAGTGGTGATGGCGTTCGGCTTCCAGCCCAACCCCCAACCCTGGATGGCAGAGCACGGCGTCGAGCTCGACGGCCGGGATCGCATCAAGGCGCCCGAGAAGGCCGAGTACGCCTTCCAGACCAGCAACCCCAAGGTGTTCGCCGGTGGTGACGCGGTGCGCGGCTCGGATCTGGTGGTGACCGCCATCTATGAGGGTCGCAAGGCGGCCGAAGGGATCATGGACTACCTGGCCGTGTGATCTGCCGTCGCAACCACGCTGTCATGCAAACAGCCCCGCTCGTGCGGGGCTGTTTTTTATCTCGCTCTCAATCCGCCAGAACCGGCTAGATGCTCCAGCTCTCCGGCAGCCGTTCGGTGAGGGTGGAGATGTATTCGAAGGTACGCGCCCGCTTGGGGGTGGTGAACATCTGGCGCGCACTGCCCGCCTCCACCACCTCCCCGGCCTCCAGGAAGATCACCTGCTGCGCAATCTGGGCCGCCAGGCGCAAGTCATGGGTGGCGATCAGCATAGTGGTCCCCTCACTGGCCAGCTGGCGCAGCACGGCCACCACCTCCTGGGCAAGCTCGGGATCCAGTGCCGAGGTGGGCTCGTCACAGAGCAGCACCTTGGGGGATGGCGCCAGCGCCCGGGCAATGGCGACCCGCTGCTGCTGACCGCCGGAGAGGGTGGCAGGCACCGCCTCGGCCTTGTGCCTGAGCCCCACCTTGTCGAGCAGTTGCAGGGCGCGCGCCACTGCCCTCTCCCTGGGCCACTTCAACACGGTCACCAACCCTTCCATCACGTTCTCCAGCACCGTCATGTGCGGGAACAGCTGGAAATTCTGGAACACCATGCCGGTCTGCTGGCGCAGGGCCAACACGCTTTGCCGTGACAGATGCCGGGTAAAGTCGAGCTCGCTGCCCCCCAGCACCAACTGGCCTGCATCGGGTCGCTCCAGCAGGTTCACACAGCGCAGCAAGGTACTCTTGCCGCTCCCGGAGGGACCGATCAGGGCGGTGACGCTGCCCGCGGCCATCGCCAGCCCCACCCCTTTCAACACGCGCTGCCCCGCAAACTGTTTCTCGATGCCACTCAAGCGGATCATAGGGCGACCTCCCGGGTCTCTTTGTGAGCCAGTCGCTGCTCCAGCCTGTCTTGCAGGGTGGAGAGTACCGAGCTGAACATCAGGTAGATGAGGGCCGTCTCGATATAGAGGATGAGCGGCTCATAGGTGACGGAGGCGAGCCGCTGGGCCGCCTGAAACAGCTCGGGCACGGTCACCGCCGCCGCCAGCGACGTGTCTTTGACCAGGGAGATGAAGGTGTTGGAGAGCGGTGGCACCGCGATACGCGCCGCCTGCGGCAGGATCACCCGCCACATGACCTGGGGCCAGTTCATGCCGATGGAGTAGGCCGCCTCCCACTGCCCCTTGGGGATGGCCGCCAGGGTGGCACGAATGATCTCCGAGCTGTAGGCACCGATGTTGAGGGTGAAACCGATGACGGCGGCGGTGAAGGCGTCCAGCACGATGCCGGCGCTCGGCAGACCGTAAAAGATCAGAAACAGCTGCACCAGCAGGGGCGTGCCCCGAATAAGCCAGACATAGAAGCGGACCAGCATCACCAGCGGAGCCGGACCATATAATCTGGCCAGCGCCACCGACAAGCCGAGCACGATTCCCAGCACGAAGGTAATCAGAGTGAGTGGCACGGTAAAAATAAGCCCCGCACTGAGCAGGGGCCAAAAAGAGTCGATCATTAACTGCAACCAGGCCGGCACGTTAATATCCTCAGTTGTTATTATGTTGCCACGATATTATTGCGAGACGTCGGTGCCGAAATATTTCTGCGATATTTTCTGATATGCCCCATCCTGCTTGGCATTGCGCAGCGCCTGATTGATGGCGGCCAGCAACTCGGGTTGCCCCTTGGCGAGCAGGGCGGCAGATTGATCCCCCTTGGCCTCGGTGGCAGCCACCTTCAGCTTGGCGTCCGGCTTCTGTTTCTTGAAGTCGAGGAAAGAGAGACTGTCGTTGATGGTGGCATCTACCCGCCCGGTCAGCACCAGTTCAAGGGACTGGTTGAATCCCTCGGTGGCCACCACCTCGGCGCCCGATGACTTCGCCAGCTGGGCAAAGTTGCTGGTCAGGGACTGGGAGGATTTCTTGCCCTTCAGATCGGCAAAACTCTTGATGCTTTGGTTGTCGCTGTGCACCACGATCACCGCCTTGGAGGTGATGTAGGGATCTGAAAAATCATATTTTTTCAGCCGCTCAGGGGTGATGGCCACTTCGTTGAGCACCAGGTCGTAGCGCTTGGCGTCCACCCCGGCGATGAGCCCGTCCCACTTGCCCTCGACGAACTGCGGCTTCACGCCCAGACCGCTTGCAATCAGCTCGCCTATCTCCACGTCAAAGCCCACCAGCTTGCCGCTCTTGTCGTGGTAGGTGAAGGGAGGATAGGTCCCTTCGGTGCCGATCTTGATCACTCCAGCCCGCTGGATCTCGGCCAGGCTTGACTGTGCCTGTACCGATGTCATCAGTGCCAGCGGAAGTGCCGCCATTAAAAACAGGGAGTGCCGTTTTTTCATTATTCACCTCGTTATATTTATGAACATCCAGAGCGCTTGCCAACCACCACAAAATAAAACCAGCCGGTTATCATGTTTAATTTAAATTAATTATCGGCAGAGATAACCTTCATAGTGCTTGCTGGCGGCATGGATGAAACATAACGTGGCTCATGGCATGACCCAACCATGAAATACGGGGATATTTAGCGAAATAATGGATAACGAATAAATAATGGCCGGGCTGGCCGAGGAGTTGCCCCGCTGGCGGCGCTCCGTCAGCGGAAACCATATCAGGCGGGTTGCAGCTCCCGCGGGATGGCAGTGGCCCAATCACGACACAACGTATCAATCGGGCCAAAATTCGGTCTGATGGCATTGCCACGCACCACGTGGAAGGTAATGGCGCGATGGCGCGCGCCTTGACGTCACCGTCAGTGATCACCACTTCGGTCACCACCTCCCGCCCTGCTCCAGCAGGCGAACGATGTCGACATTCCAGGGCCCGGCCGCCGGGTAGCGCCGATGGCTCTCGACGAAGTTGACCCGCCCCTCGCGCCGCTCCCCCGACGTTGGCCAGTCACAGAGAAAGTCATCGCTCAGCCACCTGGGGGCCCTGACGAAACCGTTGCTCTGCATGGCCTGCCAGTGGTCTGCACCACGGTTTTTGGTTCCATGGTCCTGTTTTCCATCCAGCCCTCCTACAACCGCACCACCAGCCACTCCCCCTTGCCCACCGGCACCAGGGAAGTCAGGAAATCGGGGTCACGCCGCACCTGTGCCATCCACTCCCTCATCTCGTCCTCATGGGAGATGGCATTGTCCACCACCAGCAGGCCACGAGGGGCAAGCAGGCGCTGGATCTCGGGCCACCAGGCCTGGTAGTGGCGGCGCTCGGAGTCGAGGAAGATGAGCTGATAGCCCGCCGTCGGCAGGCAGGGCAACAGGCTGCCGGCCTCCCCCGCCAACTGCTCAATCCAGGGAGTGAGCCCGGCCCGCTCAAAGTTGGTCGCCGCCATGGTCCGTTTGCCCTCGTCCAGCTCGATGGTGGTGACCCGGCCCCCCAGCCGTTTCACTGCCTCGGCCAGCCAGAGGGTGGAGTAACCGTTGGAGGTGCCGATCTCCAGCACAGCCTGCGCCCCCCTCGTCTGCACCAGCACCGCCAGCAGTTCGCCGGTGTCGCGGGTAATGTTGAGCATCTTGCTGCCACGGGAGTGTTGCGCGCCGTCATTCTGCTCGCCAAAGCGCTCCAGCTCCCGTTTCAGTTGTTCCAGTGCCATGTCTCCTCCTTGACGGTGTAAACGAGTCGGCCCGGTGCATGGCATGGCTGGACCGCCCCTCATGTTCATCATTTTGCTATCGACCCACTCGGTGGCCCATCCCCTGCGTCATCCGGATAAAGACAACACCCTGGCTCACCATGTGATCACGCTGGTGCACTGCTGCTGGCGGGAAAGCCAATCGTCACGCGGTCTGGCGGTGGCCCCCCGCGCCGTCGGGCTGCTGGATACCAAGGGCAAGCCGCAGATCGCCTAGGGGGCCACCCGGGTAAAGTCGACGGCGGGGCAGCTGGGCGCCACACCCTTGGTCAGCGTCAGGGGCTGGGCACGATAGCTGAGCCGGTAGCGGCCCGGTTGGGACAGATCGTAGGCCTGCGCCAGGTCCGCATCGGCCTGGCTCTGCTCCCCCGCCCCCAGGTGCAGGAAGTCGCCGTCCCCGGGGGTACCTCGCTTGGCAAGCGGCCCTCGATAGTCCAGCGGCTGCCCATCGCGGGTCAGGTCGATGGCATCGGCAAACCACCCCTCGAAGGGGGTGAACCAGGTCAATACCTCGAGGGGCGTCTCCCCCCGGTTGGTCAGGGTCATCACCAGGGGCAGGGGTTCGTTCACCCCGCTCTCTGCGCTGACCGACAGCTCGCACTGCAAGGGCGCCAGTGCCAGGGTGGTAAGCAAGAGTGTCATCATGGTGCCTCCGTCAAAAAAGGGGCCATCCGGCCCCTGTTTGCAACTCAATTTTCGCTCGGGGTATTCTCGGCGAAATATTCATGGTTGTCGGCATTGTTCAGGGCCTTCTGGGGATCCGTGCTCGCCAGATTGCGCGCATTGGCCTGACCGTATCCCAGATCGTCGGTGCCCGCCACCACGTTGAAGTGGCTCAGCTCGTGGACAATGGTGCCGGCGCGGGAATCGGTCCCGGTGACCGGCGCTGTCCAGAAGCTCTTGCACAGATAGACCTTGTAGGGCTGGTCCGGATAGACATAGGCAAAGTAGCTCTGCTTGCAACCGCAGTCGAAGGTGAGCGGCTTGTTGTCGATGGCATCCTTGATCTTGCTGAAGTTGGTCTCGGCCTGGTTCCAGCGGGTGGCGTCATAGGCGCCAAACCAGCTGCGGTAGCGCTGCCCATTCGGCTTGTCCACCGCGAGGTAGCTGCTGGAGTTGTTGGCGATGCCACTCGCGGCATCGAGCGCCGCCAGGATGTCGCTCTTCTGGGTGTTGGTGCAACGGCCGCTGAAGCTGACCGAGGCGCTCACCGCCTGGGGCTCGGCCACCGCAGCCTTGGCCAGCACCCGATCGTCGCTCACCCCGTCCACCCAGAGGGTCACGGCATTGGACTCGCTCGCCTGGGCCTGTTTGGCCTTGGCCGCTTTCCCCTCCTGTGCCACGGTCGGCAGCAGGTAACGGATGCTGTACTGGCCCTGGGCGCTCATGTCGTAGAGACCGGAGACCTCCGCCTGCACTGTCAGGCTCTGGCCCGCCTTGAGCAGTTGGTAGTCCTTGTCACTCGGGGCGGCCCGCTTGATCAGGGCCCCTTCGTAATCCACCGGCTGGCCGTCACGCTCCACCTGGAACAGGGGAGCATCCTCGCTGCCCGGCAGTTGCCATTTGAGCAGACGAACCGGCTTCTCCCCGGTGTTGGTCAGGGTCAGGTTGACGCGCACATCGTCTGTGCTGCCCTCCACCAGGGTGAGCCGGGCATCGAGTCCGGCGGCGCAGAGCGGGGACGCCAGCACGCCGGCCAGCAACAGGGCAATTGGAGTCGCTTTCATCATGTTTCCTCATTCATTGAGTGTCGCCTTGTCAGGCGGTCTGCTTCCTTTAAGGCCCTCTTTGGGGCCCATCCACCCTAGAGCAGAAGCACCACCCCACCATCCCTCCATATGGGGGACGCCCCCCATCAGAGGGGGAGTCCCTTGGCTACGACAAAGATTGCCCGCCCGGCCCGAGCGTGCAGGCAACCCCGTGGGGTGCATTTGCCATAAAAAAACCCGGCGCAGGGCCGGGTGACGGGATGAGAAGGCGGGATCAGGAGGACAGCAGCGCCAGGGCCGGCTGCGCGTTGCCCGGCATCAGCCGATAGGCCTTGTGGTGCTTGACCAGGGTGGTTTTCTTGTTGCCCTGGCTCAGCAGCAGGCCCCGGGCAAATGCCGCCTCGGCCAGTACCTGCTCGTCCCCGCGCACATAGAGGGTGAGGGGCTTGACCAGCTCACCCCCCTCGATATGGCCCTGATACTCGCTGGCCGAGATGATCAGGCTGGATTGCCCCTGGCTCAGCAGCCGCTGCCGGGTGTTCAGTTCGCTGTCGGTGAACACCAGCCAGCCCGCCCCCTCCAGCGCCAAAAGCAGATCGGCCAGGCGCGCCCCCAGCTGTACCGGCTCATGCATGGCACGCTCATACTGGCGCTGCACCCGCTCAAGCAGCCCCTTGAGATCGGCCCCCGCCCCCAGCGTCCGCCCCAGTTGCACCCAGGTCTTGAGATCCTCCATCACCAGCCGGGAGAAGCGTTTCTCCTTGAGAGAATCCGCCATCCAGGTACAGAGAAAGTGGCTCTCCTGGGCGGGGGTGCGCTTGCTCATTTTCTGGGCGGCGGTGCGCTCCAGCTCCGCCAGGCTCTGGCGGGCCATCTCGAGCAGGGCCTGATTGTAAGCAGGAAGGGTCATCTCGGATCCTCTGAAACGGGGCGGCCAAGGGGCCGCGTCATCGACAGCACAAAGGCGCCAGTGGCGCCTTTGGAAAGTAAACGCCCCTCCCCGACCGGGAGGGTGCGACGTTGCCTTATTTCGGCTGACGGGGCTTCTTGGCCGCCGCCAGACGCTTGAGGCGCTGACCTTGCAGTTTCGCCTCGGCCATGGCCTGGGCGGCGGCATTGTCTTCACGCTGCGGGCGTTTGCCGAAGCGGCGGCGCTCCTGCAACTGCTTGATGAGGTCGTCACGGCTGCTCACCTCGTAACCCGGCACCATGATGCGGCGGATCTTCTGGCCGATGAGGGCTTCGATCTCCAGCAGGGTGCGCTCCTCCTCGCGACTGACGAAGGAGATGGCCATGCCGCTCTTGCCAGCGCGACCGGTTCGGCCGATACGGTGCACGTAATCTTCCGCGAGGAACGGCAGATCATAGTTGACCACGTATTCCAGGCTCGGAATGTCCAGGCCGCGGGCGGCCACCTCGGTGGCCACCAGCACCCGCAGCTTGCCTTCGGTGAATTCACGCAAGGCGCGGCGACGGCTCCCCTGGGCCTTGTCACCGTGCACCACGGCAGACTTGATGCCGTCGAGGTTGAGCTCCTCCACCAGTTCATCGCAGCTCTCGCGGGTGCTGGCAAACACCAGCACCTGCTGCCAGTTCTGCTTGCCGATAAGCTCGGAGAGCAGCTCGCGCTTGCGCTTCTGTTCCACCGGATAAACGGTGTGGCTCACGGTGTCGGCAGTGGAGTTCTGCTTGTCGACGGCCACCACCTGGGGTTTGTCCAGCATGAGGTTGGCCAGCTTTTTCACCGCCTCGGAGAAGGTGGCGGAGAAGAGCAGGTTCTGGCGGGTCTTGTTGACCGCCTGCAGGATCTGCTGCACATCGGCGCTAAAGCCCATGTCGAGGATGCGATCCGCCTCGTCCAGCACCAGGGTCTCGACCCCGGAGAGGCTCAGGTTGCAGGCGGTGAGGTGCTCGAGCAGACGGCCAGGGGTGGCCACTATGATGTGTGCGCCCGCTTTGAGCTTCTTGGCCTGCACATCCTGTTTGCCGCCACCCACGATGGTGAGGGTAGTGATATCAAGATACTTGGCGAAATCGTTGATATTGCTCGCCACCTGGGCCGCCAGCTCGCGGGTCGGGGTCAGGATCAGCACGCGGGCATTGGAAGGCTGCACCGGCGCCGGGTTGTCTACCAGGCGTTGCAGGATGGGCAACGCAAAGGCGGCTGTCTTGCCGGTACCGGTCTGGGCACTGGCCAGCACATCGCGGCCACGGCGAATGGCCGGGATGGCCTGGCTCTGCACAGGGGTCATCTCCTGATAACCGCAATCTGAGATGGCGCGCAAAATCTCGGGGGCAAAATCGAACGATTCAAATCTCATGTTGGGTTCCTGTGTTCCAGCGGAGCTGTAGTTGGCGTGGGTGGCCTGGGCCGGCGTGTGGCCTGGCATCGTCGAGGCGTGGAGCCAAGGACGGCTGGGTCTGACATCAGATCAGAAGATGAGCCGGAAAATGGCGGGCGCGAAGTGTAACAGATAGGCGACAGGAATGCCGCCTCAAATGGCCTGTATTTTTCCGGCGGCTGCGCTCTCCAGATGCGGCAGCAGGCGCGGCCCGGGCAGTGAGATCAGCGCACCCGCTTGCTCGGACGCTTGAGCAGCCGCATACCGATGGCCGCCACCGCGATGACGAACAGCCCGAAAGAGGTGACGAGCAGGCACTTGGTCAGCAGCTCCTGATGATGGGCAAAGACCGGGGTCGCCATCACCATCTTGCCCACCATGCTCAGTACCAGGGACCAGAGGAAGGCGCTGGCAAAACTCGCCACGGCCACCCGCAGCAGGTGCAGGCGGGAGACTCCCATCAACATGGGGGTCAACACTCTCACAAAGGGGATGAAACGGGACACGAACATGGCCCAGAAGCCGTAACGATCCAGCAGTCGGGAGGCCCTGGGCAGGCTCCCTTCCGGGATCATTCGCTCCACATGGCCCATGAAACGGGTGCCATGCAGTGCCTGCCCCTGCCAGTAGGCGAGCACGCTCCCTATCCCGGCCGCGAGCGGCAGATAGAGCAAGGTCACCTCGGGCCCCAGCACCCCCATGCCCACCAGACCGCCCGCCAGCAGCACCAGGCTGTCACCGGGCAGGGGCAGAAAGACGAAGCTCGATTCAAGGAAGAGGATCACCACCAGACAGGTGACGAGCAGACCGATTGCCTGCATTTGTATAAGCTGATCAAAATCCTGATGCCATATGGCAAGCAGCATGTCCTGCATCTGGTGTGACTCCCATCAACGTAATGCGCATTCGTCATGATGACCCGAAGGCCCCGTCTGGTAATCCATCCCTGCTACCACCCCAATGTTCGTATGGGAGGCCTCTTATACACCCGGGGAACTGAACAATAAATTAATGTCTGTGATTTCTGCCCAGCGGCTCACCCTTCTCGCCCCCCCCCCTGCCCCCGCCAAAGCAAGGGCAGCTTGGCCCATCAGGCCAATGCGCACGCCCCAAAACAGGACGGGTCGGCCCTTGCCAGGCTGCCAAGCCAGATGAAACCCGTTACAGTGTGAACATGCCCCGATGGACGGGGTACTCATGGAGCCAGGTATGGCAAGACAGCTCTCTTCTCACACACTTTCCTTGCTGGCGGTTATTGCCGGCGTCTCTGCCGGTCTTGTGACAAAGGCCCGTGCCAGCGACGAGAGCCTGGTTCAACAGCGCGCCAACGCCGTCGTCTCCCTGATGAGCTACGCCGTGGTGCCGGATATCACCGCCAGCAATCTGAATATCGGCAGCGGCACCAACGACACCTCCGCCCTCACCATCACCCAGCTCGGGGGTGGCGCCACCCTGAGCGAGGATGTTCCCCTCTATCTGGAGGGCACCCTGGGCTACAGCCGCTACGATCCCCAGTTCGTGTTCACCGATGGCAACGAGACCCGCACCATTCCCACCAAATGGAACAGCCTGAGCGCCACCGGCGGCATTGGCTGGGATGTCGGCGTCCACCGGGATCGCTTTGGTGGCAATCTGGTGCTGCGGCCCATCGCCAATGTCACCCTGGGCACGGTGGCCAGCGACCTTCGCATCGGGGCCGCCCTGCTCGAGCACAGAAGCGGCAAGAATCTGGACTTCCTCGACGGCGGCACCCTCAATGTCTACGGCCTCGGCGGCTCATTGATGCTGGACTATGAACTCTTCTCCGCCGCCCAGGACATCGATGCCGAGCTGCGCTACTCCTACCAGCATCTGCAAAGCTTCACCGGCACCGCCGAGAGCGTCAGCGGTCAGGCCGATGCGGAAAACCTCGGGCTTTACCTGCGCCGCCGCGCCCCCCTCTGGGACTGGACCCTGCTGGACAGGCCCCTTCGCTACGTGCTGGAAGGGGCCAGAACCGAATACCTGGGGCAGCAACGGGGGCAGCTCGGTTTCAACAGCCTCAACTCCCTGGGACTTGGCCTCGAACTCGACAGCAGCAAGTACGACATCTTCATCACCCGCACCCGGCTGGTGGCCCGCTATATGTTCAGCAACAGTACCAGCGGCTACTCCATCGGACTGGCGATGAGTTTCTAGCGCAGCAAGGCGACATGAACCGTCCCCATCACCAAATCTCTGACTGAACGCACATTTGACTCCATTGCCGCTATGAGGTCCCACCTGTATCTCCTAGCATGGGGATACGGACGGTGGGTGAAGACGTGAAGCAGAACCACGCCGGGGATTGTGGTCAGGCTGACTACCTACTGTTGAGCAGAGAACACATGACATTTCCAGGGACAGGGAGCTTGTTATGGCCAAATTTCTGAATACCAGCGCAACCAACTATTTCCTCGAAGAGCTGATAAAGGATGCCAAGGAGCGGTTAATCCTGATCAGCCCCTTTCTCAAACTCAATGACAGGATCAAGGAGCTGCTGACCGACAAGAACCGGCTCAAGATCGATGTGCGGATCGTCTATGGCAAGAGCGAACTCCAACCGGAAGAGATCAGCTGGCTCAAGGAGCTCACCTATATCCGCACCAGCTTTTGCAAAAATCTCCATGCCAAGTGCTACCTCAATGAGGAGATGTGCATTGTCACCAGCCTGAACCTCTACGAATTCAGCCAGGTGAACAACAACGAGATGGGCGTCTTGATTCTGCGCTCGGACGACGGAGAGCTCTACCGCGATGCCTATGCCGAAGCGCAGCGGATCATCAGAGTCAGTGAAGAGGTACGCATCACGCTGGAAAGGGTCGCCAGCAGCAGTGACGAGAGCGAAGCTGCGGTGGTAAATGCTGGGCCAGCCCCAGCTTGCCCCAAATGCGGTACCACCATGGTATTGCGTATCAGCAAGCGGGGGGACACCAAGGGCAATAGCTTCTGGGGGTGCACAAGCTATCCCAAGTGTCGCAGCATCATTCCCATCTAGACGCATCCCTGACCAGGGTCTGTAAAGGCATATCACTATGCTTATAGACCCGCTGCTAGCTCAGCGTTGATTTCTACTGCCACTATTGTTGCTCACAATCCTGTTCAAAACGCCGTAGTAGTAACCTGATTAAGTTAAGAATGCATGGGGCAACAAGCAGCTCTCACAGCCCCCAACACTCAAGTCGAACACATGTAATTGTCAAATGGGGAAAATTATTTTATGCGTATTACACACCCTAATTGCGTTGTATCAAAAAATTCAACCCTGATACCAAATAATTTTTAAATACTATAGAGCACAGGTGGAGAATTGTATGAGCCAGAACCTAAAAACGTATCAGCAAATAACAAGCGAGCTGAAAGCCAAGCAACGGCAAATCCACTTACTTCTGGGTAATGGATTTAGTATGGCCTACAACCCGGAGATTTTTTCATATAATGCACTACATAATTTTATAAGTTCTCAAGATAACTTAAAGATCAAATCTCTGTTTGACATAGTCAAAACCAAGAACTTCGAACTTGTCATGCAACAACTAGATAATTTCATTGATCTAGCCCGTGTTTTTGGTTGTGACAAAAACTTAGAAAGTGACATATTACAGACCAGTCAACAACTAAAAGAGAGCCTAATTGATGCTGTTGAAGCATTACATCCTGAGCATGTATTTAAACTTTCTGACGATGAAATCAATAAGTGTGCTAGATTTCTATCTCCATTCATATCTAGCAATGGCAATATATTCAGCACGAACTATGATATATTGTTATATTGGGTATTATTGCGAAAAGGTACGATTCACCATATAGATGGTTTCGGTAGAGATATCGAAGATAGCTCAGCTGATGAGCCTGAGTTTTCTGAACTGCGATGGGGATTGCATAGAGATAAACAAAATATCCATTACCTTCATGGTTCTCTTCTAATATTTGACCAGGGGATTCACATAACCAAAGAACAATATACACCTAAAAAATACATTCTTGAAAATATAAAAGAACGAATTCACAGTTCACAATACCCCATCTTTGTTGCATCAGGAAATGGCGACGAAAAGTTAAGTCACATCCTTCACAATCGATATCTAACTTATTGCTATGATGCATTGTGTGCTATTGAAGGTTCATTGATAACCTTTGGATTTAACTTTGGCGAATATGATGAACATATCATAAATGCAATAAATATCGCAGCAAAGCCAGGTAGAAAAATGCCTGACAGATTATTAAGTATTTACATCGGCGTCTACTCTGAGGACGATAGAAAACATATTGAGCGTATAAAAGGGAAGTTTAAGTGTAAAGTGAACTTGTTTGATGCAAAGACTGTCCCTGTTTGGCGTTAATATCCTTAGTGTTTTAGATAAATGATGAAATATATGGCGGCCCATTGGCCGCCCTGGTTGTCTCTGGCTGTCAGCGAATGCTCGCCATCTTCCTGACGCAGGCCTGCTCCCTGTCATCCACCCGCTTGGCAAACCAGGCGGTGGTGAGGTTGCGGGTGATCTTGGGGCTCTTTAGCTGGATGCCGGGCAGGATGGCGCGGGGTTGCCGTGTCCCGGCCTGTTTGTCGGCCAGGGCGAAGACCCTGTGGTAGAGATCGCTTTTGGCAAAGTCGCTGGTGTCCCCGAGCTTCAGGCTCTGGTGAATGGCCTGCTTGCTCATGTTGACGCGGCTGGCGATGCTGTGGACCGCGAGTTCGGTCTTGCCGGGCAAATCCGAGTCGTAACGGATGAGATCCCCGTCCAGGGCCAGGGGCTTGCCACTCACCCGGCTTACCGCCGCCTGGAAGGCCGCATTGCGGCTCGCGTACCAGCCCGCATTGAAGTCGGCAAAGCGATAGAGGGTATCCGGGTAGTCGGCGGGATAGCCGAAGATGTGTTTGGTGCCAAACCAGATGCCTCCCCGACGAGTGAACACCTCGTGGCGAATGGACTCCTTCACGGGATAGGGGTAGCCACGGGCGTTGGCTTCGGCAAAGGCGACGCTCACCTGCATGGGGCCACCGGTGCGCACCGGGTTGAGGTTGCCAAAGAGCTGCTTGCCCATGGGGACGCTGCCTATCATGTCTTCGAAGATCTCGCTCATCTCCCGCTCGGTGCGAAGTTTGTCGATGCGCTCGGCATAGCTCTTGCCGGTGGGGGATTGGATGGAGAGGGCTGTGCGCACCATGAACTCGGGGATGAGCAGCTTGCCGGCCCGGGCATTGATCTCCTTCCAGGCAATCTTGTTGAGGTTGGGCACCACGGGGTCCGCCTGATAGGTCGCCTCCTGCTCCGCCACCGCCAGCACGCTGCAGACGTTGTGATCGCTCACCGTCAGCCCCTGGGTGGTGAGCGCCGTCACCACGTCATTGGCCCAGCCCGGCTTGTCCACCACGCTGCGCGGCAAGAAGCGCACGATACGGCTCTTCATGTCGGCCGGTTTTTGCGGCTGCATCGCCTTGGGAATGGGGCGCCCCGCCGGCGTCGCCGGGCTGGTCGGGGCGGGAGGCTCGCTGGCACAACCCGACAGCAGGGCAAGGGAAAGCAGTGACAGCCAGCGCCAATGGGCATCAAACAAGGAGTGAGAGGGGATCATGAAGGCTTCCTGAAGAGCGGGACCTGCCCCTCATCGCGAATGAGAGGGCTCGAATGCATGGAGGCGGACATTGTAGGGAACAAGTCTGACAAGATGAAGGCGGATGAACCTGCTGGCCCGCTGGCTGCGGCATTCCCTGGCGCCATCACGCCAGCTCCACCCGGTTTCGTCCCAGATGCTTGGCCTGATAGAGGGCGAGATCGGTGCGCTGGAGCAGGGCATCCACCCCCTCCCCGCTCTGGCTGATACCCAGGGCAAGGCTCACGGTGAATCTTACCCCGTCACCTGAGACCAGCTCTTCGGTCGCGCACCTTATCTGCTCCGCCAGCGCACGGGCCTTGTCGCCCGTCATGCCGGGCAGCCAGATGGCAAACTCCTCTCCCCCAAGGCGTGCCACCACCCCATCCAATGGGCAGAGCTGGCGCAGCAGGGTGCTGAATTCACGCAGTACATTGTCGCCAATCGCGTGGCCATAGCGATCGTTGATCAGCTTGAAGTGATCGAGATCCAGCAGCAGGAGCGGCGTCCCCTCCTCTCCGTGCGCCTCCAGCACGGCGCGAAACGCCCGGCGATTGGAGAGCCCGGTCAGCTCGTCTGACATGGCGAGGGAGGAGAGCCGCATCTGGGTGCCATACATCTGCTGCACCATCAGCAGCACACCCCAGGCCGAGGCCAGCATGCCGATCGTGCGCAGGCTATCTTCCACCGTGGAGAGCCACCAGGGCTGGAAATAGGCCTCATCCATCAGATCGATGACGCCGGAGACGAGCCAGAGGGTCAGCCCGCCGGTGAGGGAGAGATAGGTTCTCAAGGTGATCTGGGCACACTGCACCACCCAGAACATGAACAGCAGGGTCAGCACGTTGAGCGCTTCGGCCAGAGCCCCGACGGTATAGAGGTTGTGCTCTGCCAGGGGATCAAAGCTGACCCCGGCCAGGATCCCCGTCAGCAGCAGCAGACAGGGCAGGCTCACCAGCGCGAGACGACGGCAGGGAGGAAGCGAGAAGAACCGGGCGGGGTGAACGGATAACCTGAGGGGAGTCTTCATCATGTTTTGGGCTCCAAGCGCGCATGTCTTCTATCCCGAATGGCAGCCGTTGGCTGCCATCGCCAGCGAACCCCGACGGCATTCCTGGTGGCAAATCACTGATATTGTGGGCCGATTTTTCCATAAAAAACAATCCCCTCACCATATGGGTCAGGGGATTGTTGCAACGGGGACGGCGCGATCTGCCGTGACATCGGGGCGGGCGGCCCTTCCCTGCTCGCCCTCACGGCAAGCGGGCCGTGCAGCCTCAGGCGCTCTGGCGCAGGGCCTGATGCTGGGCGGCGCCGTTGATCACCGCCTGCAGGGAGGCGTTGACCACGTCGCGACCGACGGCGACGCCACACATCCGGGTGCCCTCGACGCTCAGCAGCACATAAGCGGCGGCGCGGGATTCGGTGCCGGCGGTGAGCGCATGCTCGGAGTAATCCAGCACATCGATGTGCATGCCGGTCTGACGCTGCCAGCCGTTGACCAGGGCCGTGATGGCACCCTCCCCTTCACCGCACAATTGCAGGGTGCCGTGGGGGGTCTGCAACTCCAGGCGCAGGCTCTCCTGACTGTCATGACCGAGCTGGAAGCGCCCGATGCGATAGCCGTGGGCCGGCTCAAGATAGTGCTGCTCGAACAGGGTGCGGATCTGCTCCGGGCTGATTTCGCTGCTGCTCGCCTCAGCCTCGGCCTGCACCCGGCGGCTGAAGTCGATTTGCAGCCAGCGCGGCAGTTGCAGACCGAGGTCACGCTCCAGCAGATAGGTCACCCCTCCCTTGCCGGACTGGCTGTTGATGCGGATCACCGCCTCGTAGCTGCGACCAAGATCGGCAGGGTCGATGGGCAGGTAAGCCACGTCCCAGTAGTGATCCGGTTTTTCTGCCGCGAGAGACTTGCGGATGGCGTCCTGGTGGCTGCCGGAAAACGCCGTGTAGACCAGCTCGCCGGCATAGGGGTGGCGCGGGTGCAGGGCAATCTGGGTGCAGGCCCCCACGGTGGCGACGATGGCATCCATGTCAGACAGGTCCAGCTCGGGGTCAATCCCCTGGCTGTAGAGGTTCATGGCCATGGTGACGATGTCCATGTTGCCGGTGCGCTCCCCGTTGCCGAGCAGGGTGCCCTCGATGCGATCCGCCCCCGCCAGCACCGCCAGCTCGGCGGCGGCCACCCCGCAGCCTCTGTCGTTGTGGGTGTGGATGGAGATGCTCACCTCGGATCGCGCCTTGAGGTGTCGGCAGAACCACTCCACCTGATCCGCAAACACGTTGGGGGTGCTCACCTCCACCGTGGCGGGGAGGTTCAGGATCATGGGACGGGCAGCGGCACGCCACTCGTCGATGACGGCGTCACACACCTCGACGGCGAACTCCACCTCGGTACTGCTGAAACTCTCCGGGGAATACTGGAAACTCCACTCGGTGTCCGGATTGCGGGCCGCATACTCCCGCACCCAGCGCGCCCCCTGCACGGCGATGGCCTTGACCCCGTCCTTGCCTGAGTTGAACACATAGTTGCGCTGGGTCGGGTTGACCGAGTTGTAGACGTGGACGATGGCCCGCTTCGCCCCCTTGAGGGCCTCGAAAGTGCGGGCGATCAGATCTTCGCGCGCCTGCACCAGCACCTGGATGGTGACATCATCGGGGATGAGGTTGCGCTCGATGAGCTCGCGCACAAAGTCGAAGTCTGGCTGGGAGGCCGCCGGGAAGCCCACCTCGATGTGCTTGAAACCGATGTGGGTCATCAGCGCCCACATTTGCAGCTTCTGGGCCACCGTCATGGGCTCGACCAGCGCCTGGTTGCCATCGCGCAGGTCCACGGCGCACCAGAGCGGTGCCCGCTCCAGTACCCGGTTGGGCCACTGGCGATCCGCCAGGTTGATCACGGGGGCACGGCGGTATTTGCGATGATCGAAGCTCATATTCAGATTCCCTTGACGGATGGGCGAGGCGCCGGACGACCGGGCCGACAGGCGGGTGGGGCAAGGAGGGGAAGCGGGTTGGTGCGGTAACACCGTCCCTGACGAGTCGCGCGGCGGTAACCCCGCGACCGGTTTTCCTGCGGCCCCCGTCGGTCACCGGGGCCGGCCACGGCAGCCGGATCGGGCTGCGGGCGCTGATCCTCTCGCACGCCACCTTTTGGTGTGTCGGCGCAGACGACCTTGTTTGTATGAGCACCCAGTATAGGGAGGTTGTGGGGGCGAGAGATTGCGAAGATTGCACCCCATCATGCCAATTCAGCAATATTGATGCAGTGAAAGTTCATTCATGGGGTGAGTATCACCACCCATGATGCATTATCCGCCATCTCACCCATCTTCCTTGAAGGCGTTTCCCCGGAAGTGGCAGGGCGCAGGCAATAAAAAACCCCGCCATTGCTGGCGGGGTTTGCGTGCATCGAGCGGGCAGCGTGCTGCCGGAGCTCTTAGCGGTTGTTCACCTTCTCGTGCAGCTCCTGCACCGAATTCACATTGGCGGTGGCATCGACACTGATGGCCATGCAGGTGGCGAAGGCCGCGTGCAGCGTGGTGGTGTAGGCCACCTTGTGCTGCAGGGCGCCACGGCGCAGCTGCTTGGAGTCCTCGATGGCCTGACGACCCTCGGCGGTGTTGACGATGTAGGTGTACTCGCCATTCTTGATGCGATCCAGAATGTGCGGACGCCCCTCGTGCACCTTGTTGACCAGACGCGGGTTGATGCTCGCCTCGCCCAAGGTCACGGCGGTGCCGTGGGTGGCGTCGAGGTCATAGCCCAGTTCCAGCAGCTTGGCGGCCAGGTTCACCACCCGCTCCTTGTCGCCGTGACGCACGGACAAGAGGGCGCGACCTTCGCTCGGTACCTGGTGACCGGCACCCAGCTGCGCCTTGGCATAGGCCTCGGCGAAGCTGCTGCCCACTCCCATGACTTCACCGGTGGAGCGCATTTCCGGCCCCAGCAGCGGGTCCACACCCGGGAACTTGGCGAACGGCAGTACCACTTCCTTCACCGAGTAGTAGGGCGGGATGATCTCGGTGGTGAAGCCCTGTTCTTTCAGGCTCTGACCGGCCATGACGCGGGCGGCGATCTTCGCCAGCGGGGCACCGGTGGCCTTGGAGACAAACGGCACGGTACGGGCGGCACGGGGGTTCACCTCGATGAGGTAAATCTCGTTGTCTTTCACCGCGAACTGCACGTTCATCAGACCGACCACGCCGAGTTCCAGCGCCAGCTTGCGTACCTGCTCGCGCATCTCGTCCTGGATGGCCTTGGACAGGGTGTAGGGCGGCAGGGAGCAGGCGGAGTCACCGGAGTGGATACCGGCCTGTTCGATGTGCTCCATGATGCCGCCGATGACCACGTCAACACCGTCGCAGATGGCGTCCACGTCCACCTCGGTGGCGTCGTCCAGGAAGCGGTCCAGCAGCACCGGAGACTCGTTGGAGACGCTCACTGCCTCGGCGAAGTAGCGGCGCAGGTCCTGCTCGTCATAGACGATTTCCATGGCGCGGCCACCCAGCACGTAGGAGGGACGAACCACCAGCGGGTAGGTGATGCGCGTGGCCAGTTGCACGGCCTGCTCCAGGGCGGTGACGGTGCCGTTTTCCGGCTGCTTGAGCCCCAGGCGCTCGACGGCGGACTGGAAGCGCTCGCGATCTTCCGCGCGGTCGATGGCATCCGGGCTGGTCCCGATGACCGGCACGCCGTTGGCTTCCAATGCCCGCGCCAGTTTCAGCGGAGTCTGGCCGCCGTACTGGACGATGACGCCCTTGGGCTGCTCGACCCGCACGATTTCCAGCACGTCTTCCAGGGTGACTGGCTCGAAGTAGAGACGGTCGGAAGTGTCGTAGTCGGTGGAGACGGTTTCCGGGTTGCAGTTGACCATGATGGTCTCGTAACCGTCTTCGCGCAGGGCCAGCGCCGCGTGTACGCAGCAGTAGTCGAACTCGATGCCCTGACCGATACGGTTCGGGCCGCCACCGATGACCATGATCTTGTCGCGGTTGGTGGGGTTGGCCTCGCACTCCTCGTCATAGCTGGAGTACATGTAGGCGGTGTTGGTGGCGAACTCGGCCGCGCAGGTATCGACCCGCTTGTAGACCGGGAAGATGTTGTGGCGGGCACGCAATTTACGCACTTCACCTTCGGCCACGCCGAGGATCTTGGCCAGACGGGCGTCGGCAAAGCCTTTGCGCTTGAGGGCGCGCAGGAAGTCGGCGTCAAGACCGGCCATGCCGCGCTCTTTCACCTGCTCTTCGAGCTTGACCAGCTCTTCAATCTGCACCAGGAACCAGGGGTCAATCTTGGTCAGCTTGAACACGCCGTCCATGGAGAGGCCGGCGCGGAAGGCGTCGGCGATGTAGAAGATGCGCTCGGCACCGGCATCCTGCAGCTCGTGACGGATGCGGGTCAGGGAGTCGGGGGCGTTCAGGTCAACCATGGGGTCGAAGCCGGTCTTGCCGGTCTCGAGACCACGCAGGGCCTTGTGCAGGGACTCCTGGAAGTTGCGGCCGATGGCCATCACTTCACCCACGGACTTCATCTGGGTGGTCAGACGGTCGTTGGCGCCGGCAAACTTCTCGAAGTTGAAGCGCGGTACCTTGGTGACCACGTAGTCGATGGCCGGCTCGAAGGAGGCCGGAGTGCGACCACCGGTGATGTCGTTCATCAGCTCGTCCAGGGTGTAACCGATGGCGAGCTTGGCGGCGATCTTGGCGATGGGGAAGCCGGTCGCCTTGGAGGCCAGCGCAGAGGAGCGCGACACCCGCGGGTTCATCTCGATGATGACCATGCGGCCGTCTTTGGGGTTGATGCCGAACTGGACGTTGGAACCGCCGGTCTCGACGCCGATCTCGCGCAGCACCGCCATGGAGGCGTTGCGCATGATCTGGTACTCCTTGTCGGTCAGCGTCTGGGCTGGCGCGACCGTGATGGAGTCACCGGTGTGGATGCCCATGGGGTCGAAGTTCTCGATGGCGCAGACGATGATGCAGTTGTCGTTGCGATCCCGCACCACTTCCATCTCGTACTCTTTCCAGCCGATGAGCGACTCGTCGATGAGCAGCTCCTTGGTCGGGGAGAGATCCAGACCGCGCTCGCAGATCTCCACGAACTCTTCGGTGTTGTAGGCGATGCCGCCGCCCGAGCCACCCATGGTAAAGGAAGGACGGATGATGCAGGGGAAGCCGACCATCTGCTGCACGCCCCAGGCCTCTTCCATGTTGTGGGCGATGCCGGCGCGCGGGCACTCCAGGCCAATGCTGCGCATCGCCTTGTCAAAGCGGGAGCGATCCTCGGCCTTGTCGATGGCGTCGGCGGTGGCGCCGATCATCTCGACACCGAACTCCTTGAGCACGCCATGCTGCTCCAGCGCCAGGGCGCAGTTCAGCGCAGTCTGACCACCCATGGTGGGCAGGATGGCGTCCGGGCGCTCTTTCTTGATGATCTCGCGCACCACTTCCCAGGTGATGGGCTCGATGTAGGTGGCGTCGGCCATCTCCGGGTCGGTCATGATGGTGGCCGGGTTGGAGTTCACCAGGATGACGCGGTAGCCCTCTTCTTTCAGGGCCTTGCACGCCTGGGCGCCGGAGTAGTCGAATTCGCAGGCCTGGCCGATGACGATGGGGCCGGCGCCGAGGATCAGGATGCTCTGTAGGTCGTTACGTTTTGGCATGGCTCTCTTTATCCTCTTAGGCGCGATACTGCTTAATCAATTCAATAAAGTGGTCGAACAGACCGGCACAATCGTGCGGGCCCGGGCTCGCTTCGGGGTGACCCTGGAAGCTGAAGGCCGGACGGTCGGTGCGATGGATGCCCTGGAGCGACCCATCGAACAGGGAGACGTGGGTGGCACGCAGGCACTCGGGCAGGGTCTGCTCGTCCACCGCAAAGCCGTGGTTCTGGGCGGTGATCATCACGGTGTTGTCGTCCAGACTCTTCACCGGGTGATTGGCACCGTGGTGGCCGAACTTCATCTTGATGGTCTTGGCGCCGGAGGCCAGGCCCAGCAACTGGTGGCCCAGGCAGATACCGAACACAGGGGTGCTGGTATCAAGGAAAGCCTTGATAGCTTCGATGGCGTAGTCGCACGGCTCGGGGTCGCCGGGGCCGTTGGAGAGGAAGATGCCATCCGGGTTCATCGCCAGTACCTCGGCGGCCGGGGTCTTGGCCGGCACCACGGTCAGGCGGCAGCCACGGTCCACCAGCATGCGCAGGATGTTGCGCTTCACGCCGAAGTCGTAGGCCACCACGTGGTATTTCAGCTCATCGGCCGCCGGGGTGACGTGACCCTTGCCGAGCTGCCAGCTGCCTTCAGTCCAGCTGTAGGATTCGCTCACGGTCACTTCCTTGGCCAGGTCCATCCCCTTCAAACCGGGGAAGGCGCGGGCCTGTTCGAGGGCATGGGCTTCATCGAGCTGCTTGCCGGCCAGGATGCAACCGGCCTGGGCGCCTTTTTCACGCAGGATGCGGGTCAGCTTGCGGGTGTCGATGTCGGCGATGCCAACGATGTTGTGGGACTTGAGGTAATCGGAGAGGGATTGCTGATTGCGGAAGTTGGAGGCCAGTATCGGAAGGTCCCGGATGATGAGGCCCTGAGCATGGACCTGACTGGACTCTTCATCTTCGCTGTTGGTGCCGGTGTTGCCTATATGGGGGTAAGTGAGGGTAACGATCTGACGGGAATAGGAGGGATCTGTGAGGATTTCCTGATAACCCGTCATCGACGTGTTGAAAACCACTTCACCAACGGAACATCCCTCGGCGCCTATCGACACGCCTTTGAACACAGTTCCATCTTCCAGCACTAGCAATGCAGTGTGATTCAAGACAACCTCCAGTTATTTAGCTTTAAATTCAGCAATTTACCTGGGTGTTGCGGGCTCGGTTCCGGTCTTTGACAGGACTCGAACCCGGCAGATTTCTGGCAAATTGGGCGCATTCTACTTAAAAACGATCTCATTTCAACGTCTTTTCTCGTTTGAAATGCATCTAAATTCAATAAACAAGCAACATTACCCATTATCTATGCACTCACTCGCTTTGCAACCCCCTCTTCAAAAAGAAAAGCCAAACACAGACCACAAAGCGGCGCCCGATGCCACGCAACGTACAAAAAACCAAATTTACCACTTAATAAACAGCAAGATAGAAAATTAAAAAATAAACAACACAACAGCAAAAACACCATTTGAAGCCAGAAAAGTGAACGCCAAGAATAGAAAACGTTTTTCTTGGATTGCATTTTTAGTCTATTTCACATCAAGGCGAAATGCCCCCCCGCAGGGGAATATTGAGACCCAAACCCGTTACCCCTTGATGACATTTTTGTCGTAAGAGGGTGGCAGGCTTGTAAGAATGGCAGGATTTAGCGAGGTTCACTCAAAAAGTGATGATTAAGGCTCATTTCTACAAAAAAGTGACAAAAAACCCCGGCGGACCGGGGTTTGGCAACCAGTACGGGAGTCTGCACTCCCCCTGAAGACGGTTTATTTCAGACCGAGCACATCCTGCATGTCATAGAGACCGGCCCCTTGCTGGCCGAGCCACTTGCCCGCCCGCACTGCACCGTTGGCGAAGGTCAGACGGCTGGAAGCCTTGTGGCTGATCTCGACCCGCTCGCCGATGTCGGCGAACATGACGGTGTGCTCCCCCACCAGATCTCCGGCGCGGATGGTGGCAAAGCCGATGGTGTTGCGATCCCGTTCACCGGTGATCCCCTCACGGCCATAGACGGCGCACTCTTTGAGATCCCGGCCCAGGGTTTTCGCCACCACTTCTCCCATGGAGAGCGCAGTGCCGGACGGAGCATCCACCTTGTGTCTGTGGTGCCCCTCGATGATCTCGATGTCGGTGTACTCCCCCATCACCCTGGCCGCCTGCTCCAGCAGCTTGAACACCAGGTTGACCCCGACCGAGTAGTTGGAGGCGAAGACGATGCCGATCTGCTTGCCCGCCTCGTGCAGGGCCGCCTTGCCCGCCTCGTCAAAGCCGGTGGTGCCGATCACCATCTGCTTGCCATGCGCCAGTGCAAAGGCGAGGTTCGCCAGGGTCACCTCGGGGCGGGTGAAGTCGATGATGAGATCGAATTCGTCCTTCACCTTCTCCAGACTGTCGCTGATGATGACGCCAAGGCGCCCCAGGCCGTTGAGTTCACCCGCATCCAGACCGATCACGGCAGAGCCCGGTCGTTCCAGCGCCGCTCCCACCACCACGCCCTCGGCGTTGGCGATAGCCTCCAGCAGCACCTTGCCCATACGACCATTACAGCCCATCACGGCCACACGGATCGGATTGTCCATCTCCACCCTCTCATCTCTTTATTATGGAAAGAGACCGTTTTACCAGCCCGCGCCCCCTTTGAAAAGCCCGATCTGGCCCGCCAAACCACCCCGACATTTAAACGATAAATTCATTAAAAACAGAATAAATAACGGAATAACCAGACAAGTCAGAATCACGAAGCAAAAAGCCCTATCCATCTGGACGGCTATCTTGACCCGGGCGGGCCGACTCACTACTGTTGGCCCCCCATGGTGGCAGGATGCCCGCCCTGTGCCCGCCCTGGAGGCGCCACAGGCAACGACAGGAGGTCATTGTTCAAGTTTCGAGGAACACATGATCCAGACCCAACCCCGTGCCAGAGCCCTGCTGCCCCTTCTGGTCTTTCTTGCCCTCTTCATCGGTACCGGTACCTGGCTGACCCTGCAGGGGGTCGAGTTCGCCTTCTACCAGCTCCCCGCCCCCGTTGCCGCCCTGCCCGCCGTCATGCTGGCCCTGCTGATGGGACGCGAGGGGTTCAACAAGAACCTCGAGACCTTCTTCAAGGGGGTGGGCGAGAGCAACATCATGGCCATGTGCCTCATCTATTTGCTGGCGGGCGCCTTCGCCACCGTGGCCAAGGCCACCGGCGGGGTGGATGCCACGGTCGCCCTCGGCCTCTCCCTCATTCCGGGCTGGTGCCTGCTGCCGGGGCTCTTCCTCATCTCTGCCTTCATTGCCACCGCCATGGGTACCTCCATGGGCACCATCGGCGCCGTGGCACCGGTGGCGCTGGGCGTCGCCCAGGCCGCCGGCATCGATCCGATGCTGATGGCGGGGACCATCCTCTCCGGCGCCATGTTCGGGGACAACCTCTCCATCATCTCAGACACCACCATCGCCGCCACCCGCAGCCAGGGCTGCGAGATGAAGGACAAGTTTCGCGAGAACATCAAGATTGCCGCCCCCGCCGCCGTGCTGGTGATCCTGCTCTATCTGGTGCTGGGCTCCACCGGTGAAGCGCCGGCCCCCACCGCCGGGGCGGACTTGCTCAAGGTCGCCCCCTATCTGCTGATCCTGGTGCTTGCCCTCTCTGGCATGAACGTCTTCATGGTACTGGGGCTCGGCATCCTGGCGGCCGGTGGCGTGGGGCTGCTTGGCAGCTACTCTCTCGGCCAGTTCAGCAAGGACATCTATCAGGGCTTTACCAGCATGCAGGAGATCTTCCTGCTCTCCATGCTCATCGGCGGTCTGGGTGCCCTGATGGAACGCCAAGGGGGGCTCGCATGGATAAGTGAGCGCATCGCCGCCCTGATTGCCCGCTTCACCCGCCACCACGATGGCGAGCAGAACGAAAAGGCGGCCGAGCTCGGCATCGCCGGCGTGGTGAGCCTCACCAACCTGTGCACCGCCAACAACACTGTCGCCATCATAGTCGCGAGCAAGGTGGCCAGGGATCTGGCGGATCATCACGGTGTCACCCCGCGCCGCGCCGCCTCCATGCTGGACATCTTCTCCTGCGTGGTACAGGGGCTGATCCCCTGGGGCGCCCAGGCGCTGCTGCTGGGTTCCATCTTCGCCCTCTCGCCGATCCTGGTCGTGAGCATGAGCTTCTACCCCATGGCGCTGGCACTGGCCGCCATCGTGGCCGTCTTCCTCAAGCACCAGATGGGCGCAGTGGCTCCCGCCCCCCACCGTTCCTGACACCCGACCTCAGGGGCCGCCCGGCTGGCGGCCCCGCCATCGGCTTTTCATCCCGTCGGCCCCTTGCTAAGGTAGCGCCAGCCCACCTTTGCCCAGGAGTCCCCATGCCGGATACCCAACCCGAACGCCAGAACCTGCGCCAGCTCATTCGCCAGCGCAGAAAAAGCCTGAGCCAGGCCGAGCAGCAGGCGGCGGCCCAACAGCTGGTCGAACGCTTCCAGGAACACCCCGGCATCCTCGCGGCCAGGCGCATCGCCCTCTATCTGGCCAACGACGGGGAGCTCGATCCCCTGCCCGCCATCCACTGGCTGTGGGCCCTGCAAAAGGAGGTCTACCTGCCGGTGCTACACCCCTTCACCCCGGGTCACCTGCTCTTCTTGCGCTACACCGCCACCACCCCCATGACCCGCAACCGCTACGGCATCGCCGAGCCCGAGCTCGACGTGCAGCAGGTGCTGCCCCACAGCATGCTGGACATCATCTGCACCCCGCTGGTGGCCTTCGATGAGGCTGGCAACCGCCTCGGCATGGGGGGCGGCTACTACGATCGCACCCTCGCCTGCTGGCACGAGCACCAGCTCGGCCCAAGACCCCTGGGGCTCGCCCACGACTGCCAGCAGGTGGATGCCGTCCCCCGGGAGCAGTGGGACGTGCCGCTCCCCCAGATCATCACCCCCAGCCGCAGCTGGCACTTTGCCTGATCAGGCGGGGGCGCCCCCTTCGGTTCAATAAACAGGCAAACGATTTACATCTTGGGGATTTTTGCGCCGGAACGTGAGCACCATGGTCGCTCTGGGGGGGATGCTTGGATATAATGCGCCCGCTTTTTCCATAAGGATCCATCATGACTCAAGATGAAATGAAGAAGGCGGCCGGTTGGGCTGCGCTCAAATACGTGGTACCCGGCACCATCGTCGGGGTGGGCACCGGCTCTACCGTCAATCACTTCATCGACGCACTGGCGACCATGAAAGACCAGATCAAGGGCGCGGTGTCGAGCTCCATCGCCTCCACCGAACGCCTCAAGGGTCTCGGCATCCCGGTGTTTGACCTCAACGACATCGATGCCCTCTCCGTCTACGTGGATGGTGCCGACGAGATCAACGCCAGCCGCGACATGATCAAGGGGGGCGGCGCCGCCCTGACCCGCGAGAAGATCGTCGCCGCCGTGGCCGACCAGTTCATCTGCATCATCGACAACACCAAGACCGTCGACGTGCTGGGCACCTTCCCCCTGCCGGTGGAAGTGATCCCCATGGCCCGCGAATACGTGGCCCGCGAGATCCGCGCCCTTGGCGGCAACCCGGTGTGGCGTGAAGGGGTGGTGACCGACAACGGCAACATCATCCTGGACGTCAAGGGCATGGTCATCACCGATGCCAAGGCTCTGGAAACCCGCCTCAACAGCATCGTGGGCGTGGTCACCAACGGCCTGTTCGCCCACCGTGGCGCCGACGTTGTGCTGATCGGCACCCCCGAGGGTGTGATCACCAACTAAGGCCCGCTCCCCGGACCTCTCCCTCCGGGCAAGCCCCCGCCCGGGTCAGTCAATCTGACTGCCCCAAATGGACAACGGCGCCTCATGGCGCCGTTTCTGGTTATCCCTCAATGGGTTGTAGCAGCACATCTGCAACAATCGTTGATAACTTCAAAGAATTTGACTTTCGTCACAAATATTCCCTCTCCCAAACGTTTTTGCTACTTTACGGTTTTCTTCACACTGCAAGCCTGAACGCATTTTTCAAAACAATAGAGGGAACGTCATGACAGCCAAGTTTTCGCTGGACAAGGATAAGATCAAGGTACTGCTGCTGGAGGGAGTCCATCCCAACACGGTGGAGACCTTTCGGGCAGCCGGCTACACCAATGTGGAATATCTGAAGACGTCCCTGTCGGAAGAGGAGTTGATCGAGCGCATTCGTGACGTGCATTTCGTGGGCCTGCGTTCACGCACCCAGATCACCGACAAGGTGCTGGATGCCGCCACCAAGCTGGTGGCCATCGGCTGCTTCTGCATCGGCACCAACCAGGTCTCCCTCGACGCCGCCCACGTGCGCGGCATCCCCGTCTTCAACGCCCCCTTCTCCAACACCCGCTCCGTGGCCGAACTGGTACTGGGGGAGATCCTGCTGCTGCTGCGCGGCATTCCCGAGAAGAACGCCAAGTGCCATCGCGGCGTTTGGGAGAAGCTGGCCAACCGCAGCGTCGAAGCCCGCGGCAAGAAGCTCGGCATCATCGGCTACGGCCACATCGGCACCCAGCTTGGCATCATCGCCGAGATGATCGGCATGAAGGTCTATTACTACGACATCGAGAACAAGCTCTCCCTTGGCAACGCCATCCAGGTGCCGAACCTGGTGGAACTGCTCAACATGTCTGACGTCATCAGCCTGCACGTACCGGAAACCGCCTCCACCAAGGATCTCATCGGTGCAGAGCAACTTCGCATGATGAAACCGGGCGCCATCTTCATCAACGCCTCCCGCGGCACCGTGGTGGACATCGACGCCCTGGCCGACGTCATCAAGAGCGGCCACCTCTCCGGCGCCGCCATCGACGTCTTCCCGGTGGAGCCCAAGTCCAACGACGAGGAGTTCCTCACCCCGCTGCGCGGCCTGGACAACGTGATCCTGACCCCCCACATCGGCGGCTCCACCCAGGAAGCCCAGGAGAACATCGGTCTGGAAGTGGCCAACAAGCTGGTCAAATACTCCGACAACGGCTCCACCCTCTCCGCGGTCAACTTCCCGGAAGTCTCCCTGCCCGGCCACAAGGGCTCCAGCCGCCTGCTGCACATTCACCGCAACCAGCCCGGCGTGATGAACCAGATCAACCAGATCTTCGCCGACGAGGGGATCAACATCGCCGGTCAGTACCTGCAGACCAGCAGCGAGATCGGTTACGTGGTCATCGACGTCGAAACCGAGCACAGCGAGAAGGCCTTGGCCCGTCTCAAAGAAATCAATGGCACCATCCGTGCCCGGATCCTGCACTGATAAGCCCTTATCTGCGCAGCAAAAAGCCCGTCGTGATGACGGGCTTTTTTATGTCAGGAGAAAGGTTGCTCTCGTAACCTACCACCAGCCCAGCAGGTTGCGGCCCACCAGGGCGCCCCACACCAGGGCATTGAGGGCCAGAGCGATGAAGACGGCGGCGGAGCCCAGATCCTTGGCGCGGCCCGAGAGTTCGTGATGCTCGGAGCCGATGCGATCCACCACCGCCTCCACGGCGGAGTTGAGCACCTCGATGATCACCACCAGCCAGCTGATGCAGACGAGCAGCAGGATCTCGTTGAGGGAGTCACCTATCCAGAATGCCAGCGGCATCAGCAGCAGGATGAGCAGCAGCTCCTGACGGAAGGCGGCCTCGTTGATCCAGGCCGATTTGAGACCTTTCATGCTGTAACCGGTTGCGTTGATGATGCGGGTGATCCCGGTCGCGCCTGGCTTTGCCACGATAACTACCTCATTTGAAATGGCTTTTGGGTTCACATCCTATCAGAGCCGCCCAAGGTTTCCATCGGGTGACTTTTGCTTTATTTTATTCCCTTGCATTTTGGCATCCCGCCCACCTTATCCACTCGAGAATTGAGTCGTATGTCCATTCACACCGATGAATTGCGCACCCGTCGCCTGGAGGCCCTGATCACCCCCAGCGAGCTGGCGCACGCCTTCCCGTTAACCGACACCATCGCCCAGAACCTGCTGGATGCCCGCCGCCAAGTGGAAGCCATTCTGTCCGGTGAGGATCAGCGCCTGCTAGTCATCGTCGGCCCCTGCTCCATCCACGATCCCGCCGCCGCCCACGAATACGCCCTGCGTCTGAACACCCTGCGTGAAGAGTACAAAGAGAGCCTGTGCATCGTGATGCGCACCTACTTCGAGAAGCCGCGCACCATCGTCGGCTGGAAGGGGCTCATCAATGATCCGCGCCTGGACGGCAGTTTCGACGTCAATGAAGGGCTGAAACTGGCCCGCAAGCTGCTGGTGGACATCAACGAGACCGGCATGCCCACCGCCACCGAGTTCCTCGACATGGTGACCGGCCAGTACATCAGCGATCTCATCACCTGGGGCGCCATCGGGGCGCGCACCACCGAGTCCCAGGTTCACCGGGAGATGGCCTCCGCCCTCTCCTGCCCGGTGGGGTTCAAGAACGGCACCGACGGCAACACCCGCATCGCCATCGATGCGGTGCGCGCCGCCCGTCACAGCCACATCTTCTACTCCCCGGACAAGGACGGCAAGATGACCATCTACCGCACCGCCGGCAACCCCTACGGCCACGTGATCCTGCGCGGCGGCCACAGGCCCAACTACGACACCGCCAGCATCGACGAGGCGTGCGAGGCTCTGGCCCAGGTGGGCCTGCCGGAGCGCCTGGTGGTGGACTTCAGCCACGGCAACAGCATGAAGGATCATCGCCGCCAACTGCTGGTGGCCCAGGATATCTGCGATCAGCTGCGCCGCGGCCGCACCGGCATCGCCGGCATCATGGCCGAGAGCTTCCTGGTGGAAGGGCGTCAGGACGTGGAGAACGGCTGTGCCGCCACCTTCGGCCAGAGCATCACCGATGCCTGTCTGTCGTGGAGTGACACCGAAACCCTGCTGGCCATGCTGGCAGAAGCCGCCCAGGTGCGGCTGGACAAGCAGAAAGCCTGAGCAACCGCTCAACGCTCTCTCTACCAATTCAAAGAGCCAGGCATCACGGATGCCTGGCTCTTTTCATTTCCACAGTGATTCACTCGCCCCCTTGGCTTCACTCAGCCTCTGCAGGTTTTCAATGCTGTATCCGTAGTCGACGGAACGGCTCCCTTCTCCCACTTGTTTCAAAAGAATGGGAGAAGGGCTGGGGATGAGGGGGAAGACCGCCTCAAAGACTCGGCATAAACCAGATGCGGCCGGCCGCCTCGATGCGATCGGTGCGGATCTGGAACACCCGCTCCAGCAGCGCCTCGTCGATGATCCCGACGTCCCCTTCCCCCACCACGCGGCCCTGTTGCAGGCAGAGCACGCGATCCGCCCAATCGATGGCCAGATTGATGTCGTGGATGGCCACCACCACCAGCAATCCCTGCGCGGCCAGTTGCTTGAGCAGCCGCAGCAGCGCCATCTGGTGATGCAGATCCAGCCCCGCCAGGGGTTCATCCAGCAGCAGCACCCGCCCGGTCGGATTGAGGCTTGGCCACAGTTGCAGCAGGGTGCGGGCGATCAGCACCCGCTGCTGCTCCCCCCCGGACAATCGGCTGAAGTCCCGTGCCAGCAGAGGCGCCAGTTCCAGGGCGTCGCACACATCCGCCACCGCCTGCGCCTGGGCATCGGGGCCCCCCTCCTCCAGCCCCAGGCTCAGCACCTGGAACACCGGGATGTGGAACAGCTGGGGCTGGCGCTGGGGCAGCATGGCGCGCCGCGTTGCAAGCTCGGGCCAGCTCAGGGTCGTGATGGCCTCTCCCCCCAGCAAGACGGCGCCATCGGCGGGCAGCAGGCCCGCCAGTGCCCCGAGCAGGGAGGACTTGCCGCTGCCGTTGGGGCCGAGCAGGGCCACCAGCTGACCGCCGGACCAGGTGAGATCCAGGGGAGCGAGGCGATGGGGGATGGCCAGGGCGCGGGCCTCCAGCCGCCAGGGGGCGGGATCAGCGGGACACATCGGCATCTTGCCTCAGCAGCAGATAGATAAAGAGCGGGGCGCCCACCGAGGCGGTGATGACCCCGATGGGCAACTCACCGGCGTGCAGCGCCGAGCGGGCCACCAGATCGGCCCCGAGCAGCAGGGCGCCACCCCCAAGCGCCGAGGCGGGCAGCAGGAAGCGCTGATCGCTGCCACCGCACAGGCGCAGCAGGTGAGGCACCACCAGGCCGACGAAACCGATGACGCCGCACAGGGAGACCGCCACCCCGGTCAGCAGGCAGACCGCCAGCACCAGGCGTACCCGCATGCTGTCCACGTTCAACCCCATAAGGCGGGCCTGGGTCTCCCCCAGCAGCAGTTGTTGCAGTGCCCGCCCCTGCCAGCAGAGCCAGCCGAGGGTGAGGGGCAGCACCAGCCACCACCAGGCAAGCTGCTGGCTGCCGTAGGCGAGGCTGCCCATCATCCAGAACATGAATTCCCGCAAGGAGCCGTCGTCGGCGAAATACATCAGCCAGGTCATGGCCGCATTGGTAAGGATGCCGATGGCGACCCCGAACAGCAGCAGCCGCCCATGGCCGAGCCGTGCCCGGCGTGCGAGACGGATGAGCAGCATGGTCACCACCAGGGCGCCGCCAAAGGCCGCCAGCGACAACCCCCAACCTGGCAGATAGAGCCCGAGCCCCTTGGCCACCGCCATCGCCACCATGGCGGCCAGCCCAGCGCCGCTCGAGACGCCAAGCAGGCCGGGTTCCGCCACCGGGTTGTGCAGCATCACCTGGAGCACGGCACCACCGCAGGCAAGGGAGGCCCCCGCCAGCAGGGCCAGCAGGGCGCGCGGCAGGCGCAGCTCCAGCAGGATGCGCAGCTCCAGATCCCCCAGCGGCTGCCAGGGCAGCAGCACGAACTCCCCGAGGGCGAGGGAGAGCAGGAACAGGGCCAGGGTCAGCAGCGACAGCAGGAGCAGCCAGCGGCGCTGCCAGCGCTGCTGGCGACGGATGAGAGCGAGATACACGGGATCCCCAAGAAGCGAGGCCCGCCGGGGGGCAGGCAGGAAAGCTGCATGATAACAGCGCGTTACCACCCAAGGTCAAGGCTGGTAGGGCTTGGCCAGCGCCGCTATCTCGCCGCTCTCCACCATGGCTTGCAACGCCTGCGCCAGCTTGGGGCCCAGCTCGTGGTGGGGTGAGTGCTTGCTCATCCCGAGGTAGAGCACCACCGGGTTGGGGGGCTGGAAGGGCGCCTTGACGAGGCCGGCGTCGTTGTGCTGGCTCAGGGCGTAATCCACCTGGCAGTCGGTCCCTATCATCAGGGGCAGGTGGCCCCGCTCCACCATGCGCTGCAACTGGTCTTCGGTGGGGACCCCGTGCTTGTCGAGCCCGGCGTCGCCATCGAAGGGGGGGAAGTAGGCGGAGTTGAGCACATAGCCAATCTCGCGGCCCCGCAGATCCTCGTAGCGCCTGAGGCCGGCCACGGCGGCGGGCTTGCCATAGAAGGCAGGCCGGCACTGGTAATAGGACGGCTGCAGGTAGTCGATGAAGGCGGCCCGCTCCTCGGTGTGAGCCAGCCCTATCATCAGATCCACCTGACCGGTCTGCATCTGTTTGAGTGCCCGTCCCCAGGGCACCCGTTTGAGGGTGAGCACAATGCCGCTGCGTGCCTGCAACTGGCGCAGAATGTCGATATCCAGCCCCTGGAAGTCGTCGTTCTCTGCCAGCATGCGAAACGGCGGCCAGACATCGGTGGCCACCGTCAGGGTCGGCGCACCTTGCGCCCAGCAGGCAAACAACAGACAAAGCGCACCCCAGCTTGTCTTGCCCATCCAGCTTTCGCCTTCTTTTGTTACATCCTTGTGAGCTAAAAATACCCTCAAGCACCACTTATGAAAACCCATGGAGTCGAGATAAAATGCATTGATTTAAAAGGAGAACCTAATGAACCCCATCATGACCAGTATCGGCCTGCTCATCTGCAGCAACGTCTTCATGACGTTTGCCTGGTACGCCCATCTCAAGAGCATGAATCACAAACCCTGGATCATCGCCGCCCTGGTGAGCTGGGGGATAGCCCTGTTCGAATACCTGTTGCAGGTGCCCGCCAACCGCATCGGCCACACCGTGCTCTCCGTCGGCCAGCTCAAGATCCTGCAGGAGGTGATCACCCTCACCGTGTTCGTTCCCTTCTCCATCTTCTATCTGAAAGAAGATCTGAAGTGGGACTACCTCTGGGCGGGTCTGTGCATCCTGGGCGCGGTCTTTTTTGTGTTCCGCGAAAAACTGACCGGCGCCTGAGGCTGTACACTCAAGCCATTCATCATCCCCCAGCCCTTTGAGCGACGAGGCCCCTCATGGAATTGAGAGACATGCTGCAGATCCTGGCCAAACAGGACGGTTCCGATCTCTATCTCTCCACCGGCGCCCCCCCCTGCGCCAAGTTCAACGGCGCCTTGCGCCCCCTCACCCAGGAGCCCCTGGGGCCGGGCGAGGTGGCCCGCATCGCCTACGACATCATGGATCTCGAGCAGAAACAGCAGTTCGAGAAAGAGCTGGAGATGAACCTCGCCATCTCCCTGCCCCAGATAGGCCGTTTTCGGGTCAACATCTTCAAGCAGCGCAATGAAGTCTCCCTGGTGGCGCGCAACATCAAGACCGAGATCCCCCGCTTCGAGGATCTCAAACTCCCTCCGGTGCTCCTCGACACCATCATGGAGAAGCGGGGTCTGGTGCTCTTCGTCGGCGGCACGGGGTCCGGCAAATCCACATCGCTCGCGGCCCTCATCGATCATCGCAACCGCAACAGCGGCGGCCACATCATCACCATCGAGGATCCGGTGGAGTTCGTCCATCGCCACCAGAAGAGCATCATCAACCAGCGGGAGGTGGGGGTGGATACCCGCAGCTTCCACGCGGCCCTGAAGAACACCCTGCGCCAGGCGCCGGACGTCATCCTCATCGGTGAAATCCGCGATCGGGAGACCATGGAGCATGCCCTCGCCTTCTCGGAAACCGGGCATCTGGCCATCTCCACCCTGCACGCCAACAACGCCAACCAGGCGCTGGATCGCATCATCAACTTCTTCCCGGAAGAGCGCAGACCCCAACTGCTCAACGACCTTGGCAACAACCTCAAGGCCTTTGTCTCCCAGCGGCTGGTGAAGACCACGGACGGCGGGCGCCGGGCGGCGGTGGAGGTAATGCTAGGAACCCACACGGTGCGCGATCTCATCAAGCGCGGCGAGTTTGGCGGCCTCAAGGAGATCATGGAAAAATCCAGGGCCCTTGGCATGGTGACCTTCGACAGCACCCTGTTCGATCTGGTGGTCGAGGGGGTGATCGACGAGGAGGAGGCGGTGAAGAACGCGGACTCCCAGAACAACCTGCGCCTCAAGATCAAACTCTGGCGGGAGAAGGGCCAGATTGGCAACAGCGCGGCGGCGAGCGGCTGGAGCCTGGAGCCCACCAAGGACGAGGGCGACCTCTTCTGAGACGGGCCCGGCGGCCACGAAAAAGGGAACCCTCGGGTTCCCTTTTGCATATGGGCAGGCATCAGCCCTTCTGGATCAGCCCTATCTGGCCGGGCTCGCACCACTCGAACGTCACCTCTTCGTGCTTGCCGCAGCAGGAGCCGCCACACAGGCGGCTCTCCCGCTTGGCGACGCGCCCCTTGCGCATCCAGACCCCGAGCATGGCCTCTACCGCATCCTCGGAGGTGTGAAAGTGGCGGGCCAGCGCCCGCCGGCTCACCTTCTTGTGAAGGGCCAGATAGTCCCCCAGTTCACGCAGGATCACAGAATACCCTCCCTCTCGGCGCACTCGCCCCTGACCATGAGCCCCTTCACAGGGTCACCACCTTGCGGGCGACGATGTCGCCGTGACGACGCCCCAGCCACCAGAGCAGCACCAGGGAGAACAGATAGCTCAGGCTCCAGACCAGGCTCTGCGCCGGGTGGGCGGCGAAGGTCGCCAGTTGATAGAAGAGGGTGGCGCACAGGAAGGCGACGTAGTTGCACCAGGCGGCGGTGAACAGGGCCCACTGACGACCGGTCTCTCGCACCAGAGCCCCCATGGCGGCGGCGCAGGGCATGTAGAGCAGCACGAACAGCAGGTAGGCAAAGGCCCCGGCCACACCGTCGAAGTGGGTCTGCATGTTGCCGTAGGTGGAGGTGTCCACCTCCTGGGCCTCGGCGGCCGCCTGCTTGTCCTCCAGATCCCCCACCTTGAGCCCCATGGGATCGGCGGGGTCGATGTCCGCCAGGTTGGCGGGAATGGTGGCCAGCGCCGCTTTCAGGCTGCCCAGCAGGGAGTATTCACTCTCCTCCTCATCACCGGCGCCGCCGGCGTAGAGGCTGTTGAGGGTAGCGACCACCGCCTCCTTGGCAAAGATGCCGGTGAGGATGCCCACCGTGGCCTGCCAGTTGTCGTCCCGCACGCCTATGGGATGCAGCACCGGGGTCACGGACTGGCTCAGCTTGCTCAGCACCGAGTTCTCCTGATCCTGGTTGCCGAAGCTGCCGTCGGTGCCGAGGGAGTTGAGCACGCTCAGCACCGCCACCATCAGGACGATGGTCTTGCCCGCGCCGAAGATGAAGCCCTTGAGTTTCTGCCAGGTGCGCAGCCCCACGTCCACCGGACGGGGCCACTCGTAATCGGGCATCTCCATCACCATGGAGTCGCTCTTGCCCGGCAGCAGGGTGCTGCGCAGGAAGAGGCCGGTGAGCACCGCCACCAGGATGCCGAACAGATAGAGACCGAACACCAGGTTCTGCCCCGACTCGGGGAAGAAGGCCACCGCGAACAGGGCGTAGACCGGCAGACGGGCGCCGCAGGACATGAAGGGCGCCATGGCCGAGGTCATCAGCCGCTCGCGCTCCGACCCCAGGGTGCGAGTCGCCATCACCGCGGGCACGGTGCAGCCAAAGCCCATCAGCATGGGGACGAAGGCCTTGCCGGGCAGGCCGAGGCGACGCATCAGGGCATCCACCACGAAGGCGGCACGAGCCAGATAGCCGGAGCTCTCCAGCACCGCGAGGAAGAGAAAGAGGCAGCCCACCACGGGGATGAAGGTCGCCACCGTCTGCAAACCGGCACCCACGCCGTCCGCGAGCACGGCTCCCAGCCAATCGGGGGCACTCATCAGCCCCAGCAGGTGGTGCACTCCGTCCACGAACAGGGCCCCCCCGAGGATGTCGAAAAAGTCGATGAAGGCGCTGCCCACCTTGATGGCGAACATGAACATCAGGTACATCACCAGCAGGAAGAAGGGGATGCCCACCCAGCGGTTGAGCAGCACCCTATCCAGCCGTTCGCTCTGGGCGACGGTGAGCTTGTCCTGATGACGGCACGCCTGCTGGCACCAGTGGTGGATATGGCCGTAGCGCAAATCAGCGAGTTGCAGGTCGATGTCCTGGGCGTGGTGGGCGCGGCTCACCACGTTGTCGGCCGCCGCCTGCTGCCCCGCCGCCAGGGTCTCCTGCATGGCGATGTCTTCCTCCAGCAGGCGCAGGGCGCGGCCACGGCGATGCAGATGATGGGGGGCAAGCAGGGTCTCCAGCTCGGCGATGTCCCCCTCGAGGGGCTGACCGTAGTCGAGCATCAGGGCGGGCTGGGACTGGCCGATAAACTGGTGGATCCCCTCTTTGAAGGCCGCTACCTGCTGGCGATTGTGGGCCGAGAGCGACACCACGGGGCACCCCAGCGCCTTGGCGAGCAAGGCCTCGTCGATGGTGATGCGCCGCTTTTGCAGCAGATCCATCTTGTTGAGCACCACCACCATGGGCAGCCCCAGCTCCCGCAGTTGCAGGGTGAGGTAGAGGGAGCGCTCCAGGTTGGCGGCATCGATGACGTTGAGCAGCAGATCCGGCTGCTGGCGCTGGACGAAGCGACTGGCGATCTGCTCGTCCAGGCTCGCCTCCTGGTTGGCCAGGGCATAGATGCCGGGCAGGTCCACCAGGGTGTATTCCTGCCCGCGGGCAGCAAAGGCCCCCATCTTCTTGTCGACGGTGACCCCGCTCCAGTTCCCCACCTGCTGGCGGGAGCCGGTCAGGGCGTTGAACAGGGAGGTCTTGCCGCTGTTGGGATTGCCCACTGTGACCAGGTTGTAGCTCATACCGGCTCCACCTCGATTTGCTGGGCCAGACTCCGCTGCATGGAGAGGCAGATGCCCTGGCACTGGATCTGGAGCGGGTCCCCCAGGGGGGCGGCCCGCAGATAGAGGATCTCGGTCTGGGGCAGCAGCCCCATCACCATCAGCTTGCGCCGCAAGGCGCGGCCAAGGTGGTTCATGTGCGTGATGCGAGCGCTCTGTCCCGGCGACAGCTCTGTGAGTACCATGACGGGCTCCTGAAGTTAAACAAGAATAATTCGCTTTTAATGGGGGGATTATAAGCTGTGCCCTCAACATTTATTTGCGTAAAATCAAACTCCGCTTAGCTAACCGACAAAGTATTGCCATGAGTCACGACAACAACAGCCGCCTGGTCTATAGCACGGACGGCGGCATGATCAAGGAATCCGCCCCCGCCCAGCACGCCTCCCCCTTCCCCGCCGACGGGGTCGTGCGCATCCGCCGCGAGACCAAGGGACGCAAGGGGGCCGGGGTCATCAGCATCCACGGCGTTCCCGTCGACCAGCAGAAGGCCCTCGCCACCCTGCTCAAGAAGAAGTGCGGTACCGGCGGCGGTCTCAAGGAGGGGATCATCGAGATCCAGGGGGACAAACGGGACCTTATCAAGGCCGAACTGGAGAAGGCCGGCTTTCAGGTCAAGCTGGTGGGGGGATAATTCCCCATCCCGCGCCTTGCCTCACCGGGGGTTTTTCCCTAGAATGCCCGCTCCCATCGAGGGGGAGTAGTCTCGCCACGGACCCGTTCCGTGCGCGATCCTGATCAACATACTTGGTGCCAACTCACCATGGTCAGGGTGATCCGGGCAATGCCGGATTTGACAAGACCTTTGACGGGCCAGTGCCAAAACCGGGGACGGATGGCGCAGGCTTGTCTCTGGTTTATAACAATTCCGTCCCCCGGTCATTTTTATGGAAGCCTTGTTAACCTCCACCATCAGCGTTGCCATCGCCGAGATCGGCGACAAGACACAGCTGCTGGCCCTGTTGCTCATCTGTCGTTTTCGCAAACCCTGGCCCATCATCGCCGGCATGCTGGCTGCCACCCTGCTCAACCACGCAGGGGCCGCCTGGATAGGGGAATTCATCAGTCGCTGGATGGATCCCAAGGTGATGACCTGGCTGGTCGCTGGCGCCTTCATCGCCATGGCCGCCTGGATCCTGGTGCCGGACAAGATGGACGATGAAGAGAGTTCCCTGGACAAGTACGGCCCCTTCATGGCCACCTTCGTGCTCTTCTTCATCGCCGAGATCGGTGACAAGACCCAGATAGCCACCGTGCTGCTGGCAGCCAAGTACGACTCCCTGATCCAGGTGATCACCGGTACCACCCTCGGCATGATGCTGGCCAACGTGCCCGTGGTGCTGCTCGGCAAGCTCGGGGCCGACAAGCTCCCCCTCAAGGGGATCCGCATTGCCTGCGCCATCCTCTTTGCGGGGCTTGGCATCTCCACCCTGATCTTCGCCTGACCTCCATAGAAGCCGGCGGGGGATCAGCGTGAGCACTGATCGCCACCGCCGCCCCGGACGTCCTTCAGGCCCCCTCCTCACGGCGGGGGCCTTTTTAGTGCAAAGACATGGCCCCGTGCCGCGACCTGTGTCGCAGCGCCGACGGCGCCCCTGCCCCGAGACGCGTCGCCGTGCCATAATGCCTTATCTTTCAGGCATCACGGCTTCAGGAGCCCCCATGCATCTCACCTCAAGACAGACCCTGCTCGACTGGGTCAGGCGCGGCCGCCTGCCACGGGCCTCGCTGCCTGCCGCCCTGGCCCTGTGCGAGCTGCCCCCCGGCCCTGCCCGCTGGCAGTGGCTGTTCGACAGGCTGCTGCTCTGGCTCGGCTGCCTCTGCCTTGGCGCCGGCCTCGTCTTCTTCGTCGCCTTCAACTGGCAGGCCCTGGGGCGCCTCTCACGTCTCGCCCTGCTGGAGCTGCCGTTGCTCGCCATGCTCCTGGTGCTCTGGCGCAAACCCATAAGTGACACCCCGCGCCAGGCCCTGCTGCTGGCCCTGGCCCTCAACCTCGGCGCCCTGCTCGCCCTGGTGGGCCAGACCTACCAGACCGGCGCCGACCCCTGGCAGCTCTTCGCCACCTGGGCCCTGATGCTGCTGCCGCTGGCGGCCCTTGGCAGAAGCCCGCTGCTCTGGACCCTGGCCTGGCTGCTCGGTCAGCTCGCCCTGGTGCTCTACTGGCGGCTCGGCCTTCTCGATCTCTTCTTCTCCTTCAACGAGGAGGCCCTCGGCTGGTGCCTGACCCTGCTCAACGCCGCCCTCTGGGGTCTGCTCATCCTGGTGCCCGCCCGCTACGCCCTGATGCCCTCCTGGCTCGCGGGGCTGGCCGCGGGGCTCGGCATCACCCTGCTCACCCTGCTGGCCCTGTTCGATGCCGCCTCTCCCTGGGTCTGGCCTGCCTGGCTCGCCTGGCTCGGCGCCGCCTACCTGCGCTGGCACCACAGGTTCATCGCCGGGCTCGCCATGGGGTGCCTGAGCCTTATCGCCGTGATCCTCGCGGCCCTTGGCAAGTGGATGGAGCCGGACATGAACGGCTTTTTGCTGCTGGCCCTCATCGCCATCGGCCTGTCGGTCATGGCCAGCCGCTGGCTGCAACAACAACGGAGGCAGCATGTCTGATCTCACCCCCTGGGAACGCCTGCGTGCAGCCCAACTTGTGGAAGGGGATGCCCCCCGGGATGAACAGCCCCACTGGTCGGGCCGTTTTCTGCTCGGTATGGTGGGCTGGATAGCCGCCCTCTTCCTGCTCTTCTTCCTCTTCATGGCCTTCGAGCAGCTGACCCGCGACCCCAACAACGCCCTCGCCATGGGGATGGTGCTGATGGCCGCCGCCCTCGGTCTCAACCGCATGGCGACCCGCAGCGATCTCTGGGATCAGTTCGTGCTGGCGCTGGCGCTGGCGGCAGATGCCTGGCTGCTCTACGGCCTGCTGGACAGGCTGGATCTGAACGTCGCGTGGCTCTGGTTCGGTCTGACCGCCTTCTCCCTCGGGGTGGCCGCCCTGTTCGAGCACTGGCTGATCAGGCTGTTCCACAGCTTCGCCGCCGCCATCCTGCTCACCCTCGCCCTCGCCTGCCTCGGCCTGCACCTGCTGGCTCTGCCGCTGGTGATGGGCGCCGTCGCCCTGTGCTGGCTGCAGGCGGAGCGCGATCCCGCCCGCCATCTGCTCTATGAATCCCTCACCCTGGGGCTGGCACTCTCCCTGCTGGTGCTGGGACGGCTGCACCACCCCCTGTGGGAGGGAGGCACCAGCGTGCTCAATGAGCTCGGCAGCTCCCGCCTGCCCCTCTGGCTCAATCCCCTGCTCAGCGCCGCCCTGCTGCTCGCGGTCATGGTTCGCCTCAGGCTGCCGCTGCGCTACGGGCTGCCGCTGGTGGTGATCAGCGCCATCATTCCCGGCATGGGGGCTGGCGCCCTGGTGCTGGTGCTCGGCTTCTACGCCGGCAGCCTGGCCCTGATGACCCTGGCAGGCCTGCTGCTGCTCGGCTTTGGCTCCCTCTATTACTACGATCTGGGGCTGACCCTGATGACCAAGTCCTGGCTGCTGCTCGCCTCGGGGGCCCTGCTGCTCGGTACCCGTCAGTGGCTCAAGCACCTTCACAACGGGAGCCCCTCATGAGACGCCTCGCCTTTTTGCTGACCGGTCTTGCCCTGCTCGCCGGCATCAACGCCACCGTCTGGCGCTTCGAGCACGCCATGAGCCAGGGGGAGGTGGTGCTGATCGAGCTGGCACCGGTCGACCCCCGCTCCCTGATGCAGGGGGACTACATGCGCCTGAACTACGCCCTCGCCCGCCAGCTGGCGGGCCGCCAGGCCGCCGCCGGCCCCCACACCCTGGTCGTTCGCCTGGATGAACATCAGGTGGTGCACTGGGTGGAAGGGGGCAAGCCCGAGGCCCCGGGCCCGGGGGAGCGTCTGCTCAAGGTGCGCCAGCGCGACGGCCAGTGGTTTATCGGGCCTGACGCCTTCTTCTTCGAAGAGGGCACGGGAGATCAGTATGAGTCGGCCCGCTACGGCGAGTTTCGTCTGCAAGAGGATGGCAGCACCCTGCTGGTGGGGCTGAGGGATGAGGCGTTCACCCCCCTGGGTCACACCCGCCCGGCCTGGTAATAAAAAGAGGGCGCCGATCCGGTTGAGAGTGGCGAAATGATGACAACCCCCGACGGATAACGTATTCGCCGGGTGGCGAAACGCCGTGACTTGGCAACACTTGAAACTGGGCACTCGGCAGCAGGACGGTCAGGATGAACATAGACATTGCAGTCCCCCTTCGCAGACTGGTCGCTTGCGCCGCCCTCGCGGCCATGGTCTGGGGCACTCCCGCGACCCAGGCCAGCCCGGCGCTCGCCAGCCTGCACTACCTCACCGAAGAGTACAAACCCTACAACTTCACCGGGGAGGATGGCGCCCCGACCGGCTTTGCCATCGACCTGCTGCACCTGGTGTGGCAAAAGACCGGCACCCCTGTCCAGCCCGTCAGCATCCTGCCCTGGGCCAGGGGCTACTACCTGCTGACCCAGAAACCCAATGTGGTGCTCTTCTCCACCGCCCGCACCGAGGCGCGCAATCCCCTGTTCAAGTGGGCCTGCCCCATCGGCTATGCCGAGATAGTGCTGATGGGGCTCGCCAGTCGCCCCCTGACCTTGACCCGTCTGGAAGAGGCCCAGCGCTACACCATAGGCGCCGTGCGATCCGACGTGGGGGAGCAACTGCTGCTCAACGCTGGCTTCGACGAGCAGAAGATCATGACCGCCAACCGCCTCTCCCAGGCCCTGCGCATGCTCACCTCGGGCCGGGTCGATCTGGTCTCCAGCAACAAGTCCACCCTGCTGGATCTCATCAAGACCCAGCAGCTGGATCCTGCCCAGTTCGAGGTGCGCTGGATGTTGAGCTCCGAGCAGTACTGCTTCGCCTTCAGCCACCCGGTGGACGATGCCCTGGTCAGGGAGTTCCAGCTCGGCCTGACCCAGGTGCTGGCCAGCAGCGACTTCCAGCAGCTCCAGCACAAATACTTCCCCTCCCCCTGACCTTTTCCCCCGCCGGGGCCGCCATGGCCCCGGCCCGCCTTTGAGCCAGCGCACGAAACCCGTTTAATGTTCGCCACTTGCAACGACAAGGGGTGACGCAGACCGCCTCGGGTCCGTAATATAGGGCGCAGGAGCCTGTTGGCCCCTTTTTCACGGCAAGGGGCAGGGCGCACGGTGGCAGCGACAGTCAGGGGCGGCAGCGTGCCCGCTGGCCGCCTTCATCGGGCAGCGCCGCGCTCACGCCCTTCCCCGCCATCTCTCCGATCTCTTGGGAACACACATGCACAACACAGCGAAATGGTTGATGAGTCTCTCGGTCTGCGCCCTTCTGATGGCCTGCGGCGGTGACAAGACCACCGGCAAGGCCTGTCTCGGGTCAAACAACGACACCCTGGTGGAGGGGATGCAGGACAAATGCAAGGCGGGGGACATTGTCGCCACCAAGCACCCAGCCTATTTCTGCGATTTCAACTACGCGGTCACCTTCAACAGCTACAACTCCGCGATTTGCGTCTACTCCGGCGGTCTGAAGCCGGAGAGAACCACGGAAAAATCATAACTGGCGACCCATTTGCCCCGTCTGACACGAAGAGGGCGGCAGGATATGTGGTCAATGCCCGGGCGGCGGTGCCGCCCAGGCCATTCGGGGGCGGCTTCGCCCCTATTTCACCCGCATCAGACGGTGATGCTGCCCGGCGCACTCGAGCTGGAGCACCTGGGATCGGGCCATGGCCTCCACCCTGGCCAGCATCTCGGCGCTGTAGCCCTTGCGGCGCATCCATTGCAAGGGCTCCTCGAAGCCCCCTTCGTTGACCACGAAGGTATCTGTGTAGGACTCCTTGACGATGCTGACCACCCAGATGCGCTGCTGATACTCGCAGAGTCCGGCCACCAGGGTGGCCGCCCGCCCGGCCAGGGCGCGCACACGGCGGACAAGAAGATGAACCATGGTATGAGCTCCGAACTGATAAAAGGGAAAACAGACTGGCACCCGGGTGGACGCGCCACCCTGTGCCCTCTCAACCCGCCCCGCTCCTATCGCGGGGCAGACACCTGACTGGAAGGAGGCGGGTTCCCGCCCTCCCCTGCGGCCCGGCGCTGGCGCTTGACCGCATACATGCTCGCATCGGCCCGGTTCAGCGCCTCCTCGACGCTGACCTCGGCCGGCATCACGGCCACCGCCCCCACGCTGGCACCGGGATAATGGATCACCTTGTCCCCCACCGGCAGTGACAGCACGCTGTGCTCGAACAGGCGCTGGCGAAACGCCGCCACCGCCCCGTCCAGCGTGTCGGCGTCCGGGAAAGGCCCCATGCCCACGGCCACGAACTCGTCCCCCCCAAAGCGGGCCAGCAGATCGCCGCCGCGCAGGGTCTCCCCCAGTTGCCGCGCCATGGCGGTGAGCAGCCTGTCCCCCGCCTCGTGGCCATGCTCGTCGTTGATGGCCTTGAAGCCATCGAGATCCACAAAGGCGATGAGCACCGGATGCCCCGCCCGCTCCGACAACGAGAAGAGGCGGGTGAGCTCCAGCATCAGGGCGCGGCGGTTGGGGAGCCCGGTGAGGGGATCGGAGAGGGCCAGGCGCGAGAGCTCGTCGTTGGCCTGCTGCAATTGCCGCAGCAGTTGCTCCCGCTCCACCTGTTCGGCAATCAGGTGCGCGAAGAAGGCGATGAGCTGCTGCGCCCCCGCCACCGCGGGCTTTTGTTCGGTACTGGCGCCGCACAGGGTGCCATAGAGGGAGCCGGTCGAGGTGCGAACCGGGCTGCTCAGATAGGAGCGAATGCCGAGCTCGCTGGCCGCCTGGGAGTCCCCCCACAGAGCGGCGACGTCATCGGTGTAGCCAATCTCATCGTCGATGGCGCGGCGACACAGGGTATCGCTCCACTCCACCGTCATCCCCTCGGGGATCTGCAGCCCGGCCACATTGCGGGCATAACGGACATGCTGGGTGCTTTGCCCGAGGTCAATCTCGGTGAGATAGGTCGACTCCAGCCCGGTCACCGACGCCAGCATCTCCAGCAAGGGGCGGGTCAGGCTCTCCAGATCCTGCGCGTTTATCATCTGCTCCGAGAGCGCCAGCAAAATTTTATCCATGCCTACCTCCACTACTGCGTGCATCTGATGGGCGGCTACCTTAGCCAACTCGGGGCGGGCCCGACAAGTGGTAGACCGCGATTGACCGGGGGAAAGATCGATTTGTTCACATTTTGGCATAACCGGCCCCCAAGCGGCGTCGCCATGCGAAACACAGGGGCACAACTCTGCCCTCGCCCCTGGGTGCCGGGTCGATTCCCGCCGCGTATTCGCCCACGGTCACCATCCCCTCTCCCCTTGAGGGAGAGGGTCAGGGTGGGGGGGTCACTCACCGTCATTTGGCATGGCTACGCCGTAGGGTCGGTAGGGTCGGTAGGGTCGATTAGCGAAGCATCATCGTCCGCGGTAACCATCCCCTCTCCCCTTGCGGGAGAGGGTCAGGGTGAGGGGTAGGTAACCTCATTGCCTGGTGCAATGTCGTCCCACGTGTGAATGGCATGGCTTCGCCGCGCAGGACGCGAGGGCGCTGCCCTCGACGGAATTTCGCCCGCCAGCCTCGGCGACTTCGGTTTGATCCCCTCTCCCCTTGCGGGAGAGGGTAAGGGTGAGGGGTGGGGAACGGCATTGCCTGGCGAATGCCGCCCCACGCCTCAATGACACGGCTTCGCCATTCAGGACGCGAGGACTCCGTCCTCGATGGGGTTTCGCCCGCGAGCCTCGGCGACTTCGGTTTGATCCCCTCTTCCCTTGGGGGAGAGGGTTAGGGTGAGGGGTCGGTAACGTCATTGCCTGGTGCAATGTCGTCCCACGCCTCAATGGCACGGCTTCGCCGCGCAGGACACGAGGACTCCGTCCTCGATGGGGTTTCGCCGCCGCTGCGCGGCTTGGCGAGTGACTTTTCTTTGCGTGGCCAAAGAAAAGTCACCAAAAGAAAGGCCACCCCCACTTGTTCGCCCTCCTGCGTCGGGTTCCCTCGGTTCAGGCAAAAGGTCTGGCGGAACGACGCAGACGGTACATCCCTGTACCGCCTGCGTCTGCGCCGTCGTCCATGACGGCGCTCCTGACCTTGTGCCCTCACCTCGGCGAACAACAGGGGGCAACACCCAACCCGCCGCCCCGAGGCCGGTTAACAAGCGTAGGGTGCAACAAGCGCAGCGCATTGCACCGCGGTAACACTCCCCAGCTTATTCGGGGCAAAGATTGGGCGGGTTGTTATCTCACAGCCTACCCCTCGCCCACCCCATGGCGAGAGCAGATTGTCGCACCTATGCAACAGACCTTATCAAGATGGTTGCATAGGTGAAAAAATCATGGCGGGTATAACGGCAAGTAGTAGATATGCCTATTGAGAAACAGCTTTATATCGAATGTCCGACAGTGAGTATTTCACCGTAATAACACCTTATTTCTCGAACGTCCGATTACGCTTCGCTAATCGAACCTACGGCCCTTTACAGAGCCAAATACCTGCAACAAATTAATCAAGCAGAGGGATAATTATGAATTGCATAAAGAAAATAAAGCTTCTTAATTTTAAACGGTTCATCGAATTTGAAATTGAATTCGATCCAAAAATGAATGTTATTATTGGGGATAATGAAGCAGGGAAAAGCTCAATATTACAAGCGATAGAATTACTTTCTAGCGGAAGCAGGCATAAAGTCGAATCCGTTGGATTGGAGTCACTTCTAAATAAAACTGCAATATCTGATTTCTTTAAAACAGATAGGAGTTTTGAAAAATTACCAGAAGTGCATATTGAAGCTTATTTTAGTGATGAGACTAATCCAGATCTTTTCGGCAAGCATAATACTGATAAAACCAATTCGAGTGGCTTGCATATGATTTATCAACCCAATGAGGATCTTATTAATGAAATAAACCAACTACTGGCTGATGGAAGCGAAAATTTCCCCTTCGAATTTTATACCGTCAAGTTCATCACTTTCAATGGAGAGGCATACACAGGATACCGTCGTTTTCTAAAGTGCCTAACAATTGACAGTACAAAAATCAATAGTGAGAATGCGAACAAGGAGTACATAAGAACCATCTATGATTCAACTGTTGACCTCGTGACCAGAATTGGTTTGCAAAATGAATATAGACAACAGAAGCTTCAATTCAAAGAAAAAAATTTTAAAACCATTAACGATGAATTGGGTGAATATGAGTTTACTGTCAGAACAGGTTCAAAATTTAATTTAGAAACTGATATTACACTGACCCAAGATAACATTCCAATCGATGAGAGAGGTAAAGGAAGGCAGTGCTTTATAAAAACAGAATTTGCATTATCTAGAAATTCTGAAAAAAGAACCATAGATGTGCTACTACTTGAAGAGCCAGAAAATCATCTGAGCCATAGTAATATGAAGCTGCTAGTTTCAAAAATTTCAAATACACATCAAAATCAAATAATAATTGCAACACACAGCAGTCTGATAAGTACTCGCTTGGATTTGCGAAAGTCAATACTAATAAATAGTTCCAGCAAAAAACCTGTTACGCTAAAGAATCTCTCTAATTCCACAGCAAAGTTTTTTATGAAGGCTCCTGACAACAACATTCTTGAACTTGTATTATCAAGTAAAGTAATACTGGTTGAGGGCGACGCAGAGTATATGTTAATCGATGCAATGTACTCAAAAGAAACAGGGAGAAGTTTAGAGAGTGACAATATTCATGTCATTTCTGTTGGTGGCACTAGCTTTAAACGATATATGGAACTGGCAAGAGAACTTGGCATTATAACAGCTGTTGTTCGTGATAATGATAAAGACTATCAAGTTAATTGTGTAGAAAACTACATCGAGCATGTTTCAGATAAAATTAAAGTTTTTTCTGATGAAGATACTGAGCGTTATACATTTGAAGTATGCATATATCAGGATAACAAAGCTATTTGTGATGCAATTTTTTCTGGCGGAAGAATAAGTAAAACACCCTTAGAGTTCATGTTAAGCCACAAAGCAGAAAGTGCATTCCAACTTTTAGATAATCACTCAGAATTATTGACAGTACCAGATTATATAAAGAGGGCCATAACATGGATAAACGAGTAGTCTTCGCTGTCGCTGGTTCTGGTAAAACATCAAGCATCATTGATCTCCTTGTAGCTGACAGTCGATGTTTACTTATTACATATACAGAAAATAACACTCATCATCTTAAACATAGCGTTATTAGGAAGTTTGGGTGTATTCCAGACGGCATTAAAATATATAGTTATTTCAATTTTTTATACTCCTTTTGCTTTAGACCGATTTGTGGCCACGAAATAAAAACCAAAGGAATTAATTTTGATTATACATTACCACAGTATGCACAGCGCACAAGTAAAAAACTATTAGCGCATTACGTAGACAAAAATAAAAGATTATTCTCCAATCGCATTGCAAAGTTACTGATTGAGTTTAATGCCATACCTGAAATCCTTCAAAGAATAGAGAAGTTTTTTGACCTAGTTTGTATTGATGAGATACAAGATTTCGCAGCCAACGACTTCAACTTGTTATGTGCATTGGTAGAAGCTAACGTAAACATCCGTCTAGTCGGTGATTTCTATCAACATACTTTCGATACAAGCCGAGATGGGAATACCCAAAACTCTCTACACGACTCTTTTCCCCAATATTGTAATAAGTTGGAAAAATCTGGTTTCATCATAGACTTAACATCTTTATCTAATAGTTATCGCTGTAGTCCCAGCGTGTGTTTATTTGTCCATAAACATTTAGGGATTGTTATTGAATCCCACAGGAAAGATTTAACGGCAGTAAAATTCATTGAAGACGATGATGAAATAGATGGTATATTCAAAGATAAATCTATTGTTAAACTATTTTTTAAAGGCAGCAATACATATCATGGAAACACTGCAAATTGGGGTAACACAAAGGGATTAGATCACTTCCAGGATGTTTGTGTAGTGTTGAACCCAACAACCTTAAAATCCTACGAAGAAAACACATTAGAAAATCTTAGCCCTACGACAAAAAATAAACTTTATGTTGCTTGCACTAGGGCCAAAGGTAATTTGTATTTTATTGCTGAAAAAAAACTAGCAAAATACAAAGTTAAATAGAGTCACCATTGTAATATTGAAGTTTATTTATACTTATCTACATAAATAAAAAAACACAACTCTTGAGCAGCGGTTTTTCATTTAGCTAACCAATCTGTACAGATCTAGTTATCACCTGACACCGGCCTCAAACCGGTGTCTTGTTTACGCTACTTTAGTGCGCACTTCCTTCGGTATCAATTTCAGACCCTTCTTGAACATGCTGTAGGGGGTCTGACCCTCCATCATCCTGCCCTGATGTGGCCGCTGGGTGTTGTAGTGTTCCAGGTAGCTATCCAGGTCTGTCTGCATCTGTTCTACCGACTCATACCAGGTCGTTCTCCCCTTGATACGGAAGTGTTCATCCAGCAGTGTGCGATGCAGTCGCTCGATAAAACCGTTGCTCTGCGGCCTGCGTACCTTGGTTGTCCGGTGTTCAATTCCCTCCAGTTGCAGAAACAGCTCGTAGGGATGATGGTCTGGGCGCCCACAGAACTCGCGCCCGTTATCTGACAGGATGGTATAGACCCGAGCCTCATGGGCTTCGAAGAACGGCAGTACCGTTTCATTGAGCACATGAACCGAGGTCACCGGCAGCTTGCTGGTGTAGAGCCGTCCCCAGGCATGGCGACTGTAGCAGTCCAGCACGGTTTGCAGATACACCTTGCCAACCCCCTTGAGCGCGCCGACGAAGAAGGTGTCAACCGCCACCAGTTCTCCGGTGTAGTGGACCTCAATCTGGCGTTCGCGAAACTCGGGGCTGAAGCGTTCTAACAGGCGGATCTGCTCGTCATTGAGCTCAATGGTCTGCTCCCGGTGGGTTTTCTCGAGGCGCAACAAGCGGTCGTGTTTGGAGAGCAAGTCGTGACGTTGCCACACGCCACGCACACCACCCGCACTGACATTGATGCCTTGCAGAGCCAGTTCTTGGGCGACCCGCAGCGGGCCATGAGTGGGTCTGGTGAGGGAGTAATCGAGGATGGCCTGTTCAATCTCAGGAGCGACCCGATTGGGATGAGCCCCTTTACACCCGGGCAATTTGTCGAGCAATCCCTCGGCGCCATAGGTCTGGTAGTTACGGCGAATTTCGTAGAACTGCTGACGGCTGTAGCCGATGAGCTTGCAGGCTTTGCTGACGTTATTGAGCTCTTTGGCGAGCTCTAGCAAGCTGAGTTTACGACGTGCTACTTTCTCGTT